>NZ_JBBCGP010000001.1:900000-1047500 GCF_037200945.1 Methylovirgula sp. | reverse complement strand
ATGGACTAGGGGGGTGCATAACCTTACCAAATCCAACCAAACTCCGAATACCTGGAAGTAATGTGCGGGAGACACACGGCGGGTGCTAACGTCCGTCGTGAAGAGGGAAACAACCCAGACCAACAGCTAAGGCCCCCAATTCGTGGCTAAGTGGGAAAGGATGTAGAAATCCCAAAACAACCAGGAGGTTGGCTTAGAAGCAGCCATCCTTTAAAGAAAGCGTAACAGCTCACTGGTCTAATTAAGGGTTTCCGCGCCGACGATGTAACGGGGCTCAAGCCACGAGCCGAAGCTTTGGATTCATCCGCAAGGGTGAGTGGTAGCGGAGCGTTCCGTAAGTCCGTGAGGGGACAGCCGTGAGGCATCCTGGAGATATCGGATGTGCGAATGCTGACATGAGTAACGATAAACACTGTGAAAGACAGTGTCGCCGAAAGTCCAAGGGTTCCTGCGTAAAGTTAATCTTCGCAGGGTTAGCCGGTCCCTAAGGCGAGGCCGAAAGGCGTAGTCGATGGAAACCACGTTAATATTCGTGGGCCAGTGGATGGTGACGGATTGCAGAAGTTTGTTCGGGATTACTGGATTTCCCGGGCAGTCAAGCGGTTCCAGGAAATAGCCTCCACATCAGACCGTACCCGAAACCGACACAGGTGGGACAGGTAGAGTATACCAAGGCGCTTGAGAGAATGACGCTGAAGGAACTCGGCAATTTACCTCCGTAACTTCGGAAGAAGGAGGCCCATGACCGCGCAAGCGATTCATGGGGGCACAGACCAGGGGGTGGCAACTGTTTAACAAAAACACAGGACTCTGCGAAATCGCAAGATGACGTATAGGGTCTGACGCCTGCCCGGTGCCGGAAGGTTAAGAGGAGAGGTGCAAGCCTTGAATTGAAGCCCCGGTAAACGGCGGCCGTAACTATAACGGTCCTAAGGTAGCGAAATTCCTTGTCGGGTAAGTTCCGACCTGCACGAATGGCGTAATGACTTCCCCGCTGTCTCCAGCGTCAGCTCAGTGAAATTGAATTCCCCGTGAAGATGCGGGGTTCCTGCGGTCAGACGGAAAGACCCCGTGCACCTTTACTGTAGCTTTGCACTGGCATTCGTGTCGGCATGTGTAGGATAGGTGGTAGGCTATGAAGTCCGGGGCGCAGCTCGGATGGAGCCATCCTTGAAATACCACCCTTATCTATATGGATGTCTAACCGTGCTCCGTTATCCGGAGCCGGGACAGTGCATGGTGGGCAGTTTGACTGGGGCGGTCGCCTCCCAAAGAGTAACGGAGGCGCGCGATGGTGGGCTCAGAGCGGTCGGAAATCGCTCGTTGAGTGCAATGGCATAAGCCTGCCTGACTGCGAGACAACAAGTCGAGCAGAGACGAAAGTCGGTCATAGTGATCCGGTGGTCCCGAGTGGAAGGGCCATCGCTCAACGGATAAAAGGTACGCCGGGGATAACAGGCTGATGATGCCCAAGAGGTCCATATCGACGGCATCGTTTGGCACCTCGATGTCGGCTCATCACATCCTGGGGCTGGAGAAGGTCCCAAGGGTTCGGCTGTTCGCCGATTAAAGTTGGTACGTGAGCTGGGTTCAGAACGTCGTGAGACAGTTCGGTCCCTATCTGCCGTGGGTGTTGGAGAATTGAGAGGATTTGTCCCTAGTACGAGAGGACCGGGATGAACGTACCTCTGGTGGACCTGTTGTGGCGCCAGCCGCAGTGCAGGGTAGCTATGTACGGACGGGATAACCGCTGAATGCATCTAAGCGGAAACCCACCTCAAAACGAGTTCTCCCTTGAGAGCCGTGGAAGACGACCACGTTGATAGGCCGGGTATGGAAGCGCAGCAATGCGTGAAGTTTACCGGTACTAATAGCTCGATTGGCTTGATCGTTCTCATTAATCAATGCTCATCGTGTCATCCCAAAGAGTTGCAAACTTTTTGGATAAGATGGCGCGGAGAGAGTGTGTCGTCCCGAAGACGATGCGAAATATCGAAGATCGCCCATAGATATCTCGGCAAAAGATATCTTGGTTTGACCAGTTTGCTTCCTGCCTTTCGCCGGCCTGGTGACTTTTGCGAAGTGACTAGACCCCGATCCCATCCGAACTCGGCCGTCAAACGCTTCAGCGCCAATGGTACTATGTCTTAAGACCTGGGAGAGTAGGTCGTTGCCAGGCCTGCGAAGGGCAGGAATATCCTCTTTATGATTTTGCGCCAACGGCGGCTTCACTTCTCGTGCAAGCCGCCGTTTGCTTTTTTACTGGTGTTTTCCGTATCCGGGATTAGGTTCGCCGCCGGAACGGGGATGAAGCGCCTTTTCCGGATGCGCTTTCTTGGCGCGGGGTGGAGCAGCCCGGTAGCTCGTCAGGCTCATAACCTGAAGGTCACAGGTTCAAATCCTGTCCCCGCAACCAACGATTCTTGCGATACAAGCGACGGCGCTTCGGAAGGGGCGCCGTTCGCGTTATGGTCTACATTTCGCCGGGGATCGGGGTGTTGCGTGTCCCCGCAACCAATCTCATCCAGCGCCTCGGCAAGCTTCGACGTCTGACAAGTCGTACCAGATTGAAGTAAGCGGTTAGTCGCGGCCGTTCAGGCTGTATAGCGCCAGGGCATGAGAGCATCGATCTCGGCGTTGGGCCAGCTGTTGGCGAGACGCTCGAGCGTACTGCGCGAGCCAGGCGAGGCGGATCGACATCGTTCATTTTTGCCGTCTGCAACAATGTCGCTATGGTTGCCCAGGTTCGTCCGCCGCCGTCGCTGCCGGCAAAGAGCGAGTTCTTTCGCGTGATTGTTTGCGGCCGGATGGCACGTTCCACAATGTTGGAGTCAATCTCGACGCGGCCATCGGTGAGGAAGCGTTCGAGCGTCGCCCGCCGTGAGATGGCGTAGCGGATTGCCTCCGCCAATTTGGGACTTGCCGGAGATACGTGGAAGCGCGTCTTGCCAAAGCTTGAACAGATCGGCGACGATCGCGACCGAGGTTTCCTGGCGGGCTGCGACGCGTGCATTTGGATCTTTGCCGCGCACCTTCTCCTCGATCTCCCACAGCTGGGTCATGCGTTCGATTGTCGTGGGTCGCGAGTTTGGAACTGCCGGCGATGTGCAGTTCGTAAAATTTTCTTCGAACGTGGGACCAACATCCCGCGAGCGTGATGGCATCATTGCCGCGGTCGGGCCGCGCAAGACGATTATAGGCCGTATACCCATCCACCTGCAGGAGTGCCCCGATAATTGTCGAGATGGCGGGCGACACATTCGCCCGAACCGGCTATCCTCGAAGCGGTAGGCAACCATCGGCGGACCGCTGCCGCCGAAGGTCCGGTCATCTCGCACGTAAGCCCAGAGATAGGCTGTCTTGGTGCTGCCGGAGCCTGGTTCCAAGGTTGGCAGCGTGGTTTCGTCGGCGAAGATCCTCTCGGCCTTCTTGATCAGCGTGAGGACGTGGTCGGAGAGGATTCTCGAGTTCAAATCCGAGCCGGCCCATCCATTGCGCATCAGGGCTCGGTCGAGATCCACCTTGTCGCGGGCGTAAATCGCTTCCTGGCGGTAGAGCGGCAGGCCGTCGGCATATTTTGAAGACCGCGATCTGCGCCAGAAGCGCTTCGGTCGGGATGCCGCCCCTCGATGATATGGGCTGGTGCCGGGGGCCTGAACGACGCCATCTTCGTTCCTGAAGGCGTATTTCGGCCGGCGCGTGACGATGACACGGAACTTCGCCGCGACCACATCGAGCCGCTCCGAGACATCCTCGCCGATCAGGATCTTTCTGCTTGCCGGCGTGCTCCGGTAGCTCAGCCGGTTCGATGATGATCTCGACCCGCTCGAGATGCGGCGCAAAACCCCTTGCGAGGCCGTGCGGCGCGTCTGGCCTTGTCAGGGTCCTGCCGTTTATCGAGCTCGGCCTGGATGGCGCCGAGCCCCGTTTGAACCTCGTCGAAGACGAACGCACTCTGTTCATCGTCAAACGCATTGGCGCCAAGCTTCTCAGAGCGGCGCCCAAACCTGGCCCGCTCCAGCGTCTTGAGGATCGAGGTCAGGCGCGCGATCCGCTCCTCGGCACTCGCATTCAGAGCTTTGAGATCGGCAACTTCACTCTCAAGAACCTCAGCGCGTGCCGCTTTCTCGGCCATGGCCAGCACCATGGCTTTGAGCGCATCAACATTGTCGGGGAGATCGAAAACCGGCGCCGGCATGACGCGGATCAGAGCATATTTTCACCCCGGTGGCGCGCATTTTCGGCCGCCGTGATTCACTCTGCCGCAGCGATTTACCCCAACAAAACTCAGGCGGCTTCACTGTCACCGCGTGAACGCGTTTCCAATCCATGCCGTCGACAAGCGCCATCAGCCTGCGCCTGATTGAGGTGAACCCGATGATGCCCGATCTTCGGCCAGCAGAACTGCGCTGTCTCCAGGCGCTTCGCATAAAGAACAACCCCGGACCCGTCCAAAAGACGATCTTGATTCTGTCGGCCCGCTTGGCACGAAAAACATAAAGAGCGCCGTCGAACGGATCACTGCCGGCGTCCCGCACCAGCGACAACAAACCGTCCATGCCTTTTCGAAAATCGATCGGATGACTGGCCAGAAAAACTTTGACGCCGGACGGGATCATGCCGAGCGAACCGCGCGCACCACGCGCCGCAAATGGGCTTCATCGACCATCGCGTCCGCACGAATGACAGCATCGCCGACAACGATTTCGATGACCGGCCCCGAACGCGCCTTGTCGTCAACCGCCGCATCGGGCGCGACCATCCTCGCGCCGCCTCTGCGAAGCGCCTTACGCCAGGAAAATAGCTGCGACGGATCAATGCCAACGCGACGGGCAATCGCAGAAACATTTGCCCCAGGCAGAAAAGATTCCGCTACCACCTGCTCTTTGAGCTCATCCGACCACCGCCGGTGCAGACGAACCGGAGCACCCTCAAGACGTTCCGCAACCGGAACCGCCTCGATCATATGGAATGTTCTATCACCAGACCTAGGAGCAGACATAGAAGATCACACCAGAGCTTATTGCTCCGGTCTGAATACCCACTCGTCAAACCGACCGCCAGATGGATCAGCTTGCTTTCAATTACCCATAAATTAGCGGCCGCTCTGCGCAGGGTATCCCGGGCGGAATCTTGCATCGTTAGAATCTGTTGTGATTCATTGTTGAGCACCTGATTCGAAATCACGGGGTGCTCAATGGGTTTGAAGTTGAAGGAGCGCGGGGCGGCGTCTATTCAACGACTGACATCCGATATCGAGACGTGGATTGATCGGGAAGTTGCGGGATGCGAGTTTAAGGACGAGCGTCTTGGGCGACGGTTTTGCAAATTGCTCGGGCAGATCGGGAGCGACATGGGTCAAAGCATCCCGCAGATTTGCCGGGATTGGGCCAACACGAAGGCTGCCTATCGCTTTTTCTCCAACGAACGGGTCAACGAGGCGGATATTCTTCGCGGCCATTTCGAGGGCGACGCGTGGGGCGCGTGACCGAGGCAGAGGGGACCGATCCTCGTCCTCCATGACACGACGGAATTCAGTTTCAAGCGCGAGAAGCCGGATTTGATTGGCTTTACGGGTAAGACGGCAGGGCGCACGCAGTGCGGTGTTCTCATGCATTCGAGCCTGGCCGTGACGACCGAGGGGCTTCCGTTCGGCCTGACTGCCATCAAGTTCTGGACGCGCAAGAAGTTCAAAGGGGACGACGGCGCTGAAGCGAAAGGTCAATCCGACGCGGGTTCCGATCGAGCATAAGGAGAGCATCCGCTGGTTGGAGAATTTGCGGCAATCGACCGACCTTCTCGCTGCCCCCCGGACGATGTGTTCATATTGGTGATCGCGAGAGCGACATCTATGAGTTGTTTTTGCCTCGCGAGGAGGTTGGAACGCATTTCCTGGTGCGAAACCTGTGTTGATCGGCTTGCCGGGGACGGCAATCATACAATTGCCGACGAAGTGGACGAGATTACGATCAAAGGCCTACATCGGATCAAGGTTAAAGACGACAAAGGCGAACCGGATGAAGCGCTTCTCGAAATCCGTTTCTGCAAACTTCGAGTCCTCCCACCAATTGGCAAGCAGAAGAAATATCCAGCGCTTAATCTAACCGTGATCCATGCTCAAGAGCGAGGAATGCCAAAGCGACGAAAGAAGATCGAGTGGAAGCTTCTCACCAATCTCCCAGTTAAATCGCGTAAGGACACCATCGAGAAGCTCGAATGGTACGCGATGCGGTGGAAAATCGAGGTCTTCCATAAAATCCTCAAATCAGGCTGCAAGGCGGAGGAGTCGAAACTTGCGGACCGCTGAGCGTCTAGTGAATCTGATCGCGGTTTTCTGTATTGTGAGTTGGCGCGTCTTCTGGATGACGATGCTCAATCGTTCCACGCTGAATGCCGCCGCCGCAAATGGCGATGACCGAGATCGAAATTAAGCTTCTCGATCATCTAGTGAAAGATCGGAATGGTGATAGTACTCGGCGAAAAACGCTCTCGCACTACGTCGTTAAAGTAGCGCGGCTTGGAGGATACTTAGCGAGAGCCAGCGATCCACCTCCGGGAAATATCGTGATATGGCGCGGTCTATCCAAGCTAACGGATATCGAATTGGGTGCTGCGATCGGGACAAAAATTTATGGGTAATTGAAAGATCAGCTTGGCGCTTACGAATCATAAATGCCAACCCTCGTCCAGCGACCCGCGCACAGGTCTCCTAGTGACCAATCTCGGAAAAGCCGCTGAACTGCTGGGTTTCGCGATCAGGCATGATGAAAGCCGAAGCGATCCGTAAATCTGCCCCTTCCTGAACAAGGGCGATATAGACCGTCTGCGTACCAAGGGCCGCGGAGTCGTTTGGCACGTATTCGATGATCGCCGAGCCTTGAAGACAGCCTGACCCATCTTGTACGCCTGAGATACAGAGCGGCGTTTCTTGCCGGCTATCGGCAATCCACTGGTGTGCGGCATGGTAATATTTCGACGAAGTATCGCCGCCGAGATGTCCCGGTGTGTCCGACGTCATCGAACAATTTTCATCTTTGCCCAGCGATAAATATCCGGTCTGATTCTCGTTTCCATCGAAGCCGACGGCGAACAGACGTTCGGATTCTTTTCGATATTCAATTGTGATCGTCGAAGCGGTCAAACGTCCCCCTGATGAGCAAACGATTTCGACGCCGGTTCTCGGGCTTAGGTCACTGAAGATGATTTTTATTGTGTGGGCAAATCCAACGAGCATGAAGAAAGCACGGAAAACCAGGAAAGAGCCACGCCCGAAAATATTTTCATCGGCAATCCAATTGAACGGGCAATGACTCAACCTAGCGGCGTTCCTGTTAAGGCTCCCTTATTTTGATCGCGCGATTGTCCAGCAGCTCTCATGCTTCTTCATCCCAATCTTCGGATAATAGCCTTCGGCCGCAGGCGCCGAGAGTAGGACCAGAGTTACTTCAAGCCCCGCGTTTGCGCGGGTTTCCTCGATCAGTCGCTTGCCGATGCCGCGGCGTTGATAAGACGCGTCGACCGCGAGATCCGAGAGATAGCAGCAATAGCTGAAATCGCTCAGCGCTCGCGACACGCCGATGAGCCGGCCTTCATGCCTCGCGGTGACGATAATATCCGCTTCCCGCAACATCTGCGCGAGACGGCAAGATCACCGGCTGGCCGACGCTCCGCCAGAGTCGAAGCGACGAGTATGTCGCGAAATTCTTCCGCGGTCAGATGCGGTTTCGAGCGCGTAATCAATCTGCATGATCGGCCTATCATGTGGCGCGAAAAACCTCGCGCCACGCGACCTTAGCATCAGCAACCGTCGGCTCTAGGCCCCCGTACCGGCGTTGCGCATGCCGACCAGCGCGAACAATCCCCTTGCGGGATCGAGCGCGTGGATAATCCAGGCACCGCCCGGCACCTGCGTCGGCTCGCGGACAATCTTGCCGTCCGCGGCCGTCACCCGCGCCATTGCGGCGTCGATGTCCGCGGTGGAAAAATAATAAAGCCAATGCGGCTGAGGCGCTTCAGCATCGTTGAACATACCGCCCATGCCCATCGGCGTGCCCCCGTCGCCGAAAATGTGATAGGTGCCCATCGGCCCCATATCCATCGCCTGAATTTGTTGCCAGCCAAAGAGCGTGCTGTAGAAATCGAAGGCCTTCTGCGCATCTGTCGTGTGCAATTCATGCCACCCGATCGTCCCGGCGTCATCGGTGGCACAGGTGTCCCGGTGCCATTTGGTTTGAAAAGCGCGAAACACACGCCTTGCGGATCGGTGAGTACCGCAAAGCGGCCGACATCTGGAATATCGGTCGGCGCATGCAGCACTTTCGCGCCAAGCTTCTCGGCAGCGGCAGCCTTTGCATCGACGTCATCGACGCCGATGTAACCGAGCCATCCCGGCTTGCCCTGGCCTTGCGGCACATCCGGTGGAAATTGCACAAGCCCCGCCACCGGCGTTTCGCTGACGGAAAGCAATGTATATTTGAAATTGGTCATGCCCGCATCACGCGCGCTCCAACCGACGACGTCGCGGTAGAAGGTTTCGGCTGCGGGAGCATTGCTGGTCATCAACTCGTACCAAACGAACTTGCTTGCCATGTCGTCCTCCCTGGTCGCGTCGCGCACGCGAAAGCGTGAACCTCGAAAACACTTGACGCATTATGTTGATATCAACATGATCGTTTTATGCCGAAATCGAAAGTTCCCTTCGAAATTACACAGCACATCCGCGATACGTGCCTCTGCCTCAGTGTGCAACAGGCCACGCGCACATTGGCGCGCCGATTTGACGATGTGCTGCGTCCGCTTGAGCTGACCAACGGGCAATTTTCACTCTTGATGTCTCTCAACCAGACCGCGCCGCCGAAGATGGGCGATGTCGCGCAATTGCTGTCGATGGACAGGACAACGCTAACGGCCGCCGTAAAGCTTTTGGAACGACGGGCGCTCGTCGTGATAAAGCCGGATGACGACGATCGGCGAAGCCGCCGTGTTGCATTGACCCCGATCGGCGAAGCCGCCGTGTTGCATTGACCCGCACGGGACATACACTTTTGCTCAAAGCCCTCCCGATCTGGAAGCGACATCACGCCCAGCTTGAAAAATATCTTGGCGCGCCCGGCGCGACGAGGCTGCGCCAGGACCTGGAATATCTGGCGCGGATTGCTTAAAAGCTCACGCGTCCGCGCATCAACTGACGATATGATGCGTGGCGTGCGCCATAATCAGCCAGATGAAGCCCAGAAAGATTGCGCCGGCGAGGCCAGCGAGGAAGATATTGCGGCGTGTATGCGTGCGCAGAATGATTTCGCCCTGCCGCACCCCCCGGCCTTTATAAACCGGCGGCTGGCTCTCGCTCTCGTTCATTGTGTTTCCTCTCTTTTATTGGCCCTTTTTGAGCCTTGGTCGGTTTCACGCCTGCGGCACGGTTAAGCTCCTGCCGCGGAATGGCCCGATGTCTTTCAGACAAGGTTCACAATTACGACGCTAATTTCAATAGGCCATTCTGTTAAGGTGACGCGTGCGATGCGGCATGGGCTACGGGCAATTGCGTTTCTTGGCGGCCAGAGCATTGCTGCACCTGCTTACGACGCCAAAACATTTTTGTTGCTTGATCGGCTGACCTTCGGCGCAACCGCGGGCGAGGCAGCGCGACTTAAGGCGATGGGCGTCAACCGCTGGCTTGATTCGGAACTTCATCCTCCAGCGGCAGACGATCTTCCGGCGCAGGTGCAGCAGCAAATCGACGCGCTCGACATGAAGCCGATGAATGCCCTCGTTGTCGACTTCGCTGCCAAGGTAAAGGCACTGAAAGCCATCAGCGATTCCGACCTGCGCGTCGCCGCGGGGCATGCCTACCAGCAGGAATTGAGCGATTGCGCGAAACAGGCGGCGGCCCGGTCCGTTCTGCGCGACCTCTATTCGCCTTTCCAATTGCGTGAGGTGATGACATGGTTCTGGTTCAATCATTTCAATGTGCATCAATACAAGGCCGACATCCGCGCGATGGTCGGCGATTATGAAGAGACGATCCGTGCACACGCCCTCGGACACTTCCGCGATCTTCTTGAGGCGACGCTGCGCCATCCGGCCATGCTGCGCTACCTCGATAACGCGCAAAATGCGGTCGGGCATATCAATGAGAATTACGCGCGCGAGATCATGGAATTGCACACGCTCGGCGTCGGTGCCGGTTATACGCAGCAAGACGTAGAGGCTCTGGCGCATATCCTGACCGGCGTGGGTGTCGATGTTGCGTCGAACCCGCCACGCGTGAAGCCGGAATTGCAGGATCAAATCGTGCGCCACGGTCCGTTCGTGTTCAATCCGGCGCGGCACGATTACAGCGACCAAATCTTCCTCGGACATAAAATCAAGGGCGCCGGGTTCGCCGAGGTGGAGGAAGCGCTCGATATCCTTGTTCGCGACCCAGCGACAGCCCGGCATATTTCGCGCGAGCTTGCGACCTATTTCGTCACCGACGATCCGCCAGCTTCGCTCGTTGACGAGATGAGCAAGACATTCCTGCGCAGCAATGGCGACATCGCCGCGGTGCTTCGTACGATGATCGACGCGCCGGAATTCTCGGCCTCGACGGGCAAGAAATTCAAAGACCCCGTCCGCTATGTGATGTCCGCCGTGCGGCTCGCGTACGAAGACAAAGTGATCCTCAACACGCAGCCGGTGCAGAATTGGCTCAATCGTCTTGCCGAGGGGCTTTATAATTATCAGACGCCTGACGGCTATCCGCTCGCCGCGAGCGCGTGGGACGGTCCTGGCCAGATCGAGACGCGGTTTGAGATCGCCCGGCAGATCGGGTCGGGCTCGGCCGGATTATTCAAACCCGATATGCCGGGAGTGGCTGACAATCCGGCCTTTCCGCAGATCGAGAATGCGCTTTATTTCGACGGTCTGCAGCAGACGCTCCGGCCGGCAACCCGCGCCGTTCTTGATGAAGCGCAATCGCCGCAGGATTGGAACGTCCTGTTTCTCTCATCGCCCGATTTCATGAGATGACATCATGACGAATCTCGACCGTCGCGCCCTGCTGCAATCTCTCGCTGCCATCGGCGCTGTGACACTCGCCGGGCGCGCGTGGGCGGCGCCGCAGACAAATGCCAAGCTGCTCGTCGTCTTTTTGCGCGGCGCACATGACGCGGCGAACGTGATCATTCCGACCGGCAGCGAATTTTATTACAGCGCGCGGCCCAGTCTTGCGATCGCGCGGCCCGGCAGCCGGCCCGATCAAAAGAAGCTCGAAGCCCTCGCGCTCGATGCGGATTGGAGCCTGCATCCGGCGTTCCGGGACTCGCTGCTGCCGCTGTGTCAGAAGCGCGAAATCGCCTTCATCCCGTTCGCTGGCACCGACGATCTGACCCGCAGCCATTTCGAGACGCAGGACACGATCGAGCTCGGTCAGTCGATCCATTCAACACGGGATTACCGGTCCGGCTTTCTGGCGCGTCTCGCCGGAACGTTGACCGGCACAAAGCCCATCGCCTTCACCAATCAGGTGCCGTTGATTTTTCAGGGCCGTGGCGATCCGATTCCCAATATCGGTCTGAACGTCGGCGGCAAGCCGGCCATCGACGATCACCACATCGCCCTCATTACCGAAATGTATCAGGGCGACAGCCTGGCGGCCGCCGTGCAGGAAGGTTTTCACGTGCGCGACGACGTCTATCGCGCCATCTCACGCGAGAGCGACGTCGCCAATCGCGGCGCCGTTTCGCCGAAGGGCTTCGAGCTTTCCGGGCGCCGCATCGCGCAGGTGATGAAGGGCGGCTATAACCTCGCTTTCGTCGATGTCGGCGGTTGGGATACGCACGTCAATCAGGGTGGCGCGACCGGCTATCTCGCCGATCGCCTGGGCGAACTGGGGCGCGGCCTTGTCGCCCTCAGTGATGAGCTGGGCCCGCAAGATTGGCATGACACTGTTGTCGCGGTGATTTCCGAATTCGGCCGCACCTTCCGTGAGAACGGCGACAAAGGCACGGACCACGGCCACGGCAGCACCTATTGGGTGCTCGGCGGCAGTGTGAATGGTGGCCGTTTCCACGGGCCGCAAGTCAAGGTTGAAGAGGCCAGCCTGTTCCAGAATCGCGATTTTCAGGTTTTAACGGATTATCGCTCTCTGTTCGGCGGGTTGCTCGGCAAGATGTACGGGCTCAATTCGTCAGCCCTCAACACGATCTTCCCGACGGCGAAGCCCGTCGATCTCGCGCTGGTCTGATCGCCGTCATTGCGAGGCGTGAAACGCCGAAGCAATCCAGCTTATTTTTCTGGATTGCTTCGCTTCGCTCGCAATGACGCGCCGTGGTTGCGTTGCGGCAAATCTTTCGTCGCCGCACGTCGCGAATCCATCTTGCGCGGCCCGCGCATCGGATCAATCATGACCTCCGGAAGGAGCGGCATCGCTCCGGCGGTCTGCTCCGCGTGCGGAAAAATCTGCACGTTTTGGCGCATGTTCTAATCGGAAAAATCTGCAACTTTTCCGGAACATGCGTGATGGGAGGAGATGCGCATGACAAGATCCGCATGGAAGGCGGAGCCTGCGGGCCCACGCTCCGTCGCGCTCGTAGGCCCTTACGGCACCGGCAAATCCACTCTGTTCGAGGCGCTGCTGGCGAGCGCTGGCGCGCCGCCGAAACGCCCCTACACGCGCGCCATGACGACGGAGTTGCGGCTCGGGCATTGTACGTTCATGGGCGAACCCTGGGCGCTGGTCGATTGCCCCGGCTCGGTCGAATTCGCGCAGGAGACGGCGGCAGCGCTCGCGATCGTCGATTTCGCGATCGTCGTCTGTGATCCTTCCGCCGACAGGCTCTCGAATCTCCCGGTTCTCTTGAAGACGATTGAGGCGGCGGGTCTGCCGCATCTCATCTTCATCAATAAAATCGATGCGCTCGCCGGCCAGGTTCGCGAGATCGTCGCAGCGCTGCAACCCTATTCCCAATATCCACTTGTCTTGCGACAGATCCCGATCCGCGAACGCGACGCAGTGACGGGCTATGTCGATGTCGTAAGCGAGCGGGCCTATCATTATTGCGGCGAAGATTCCGAACGTTGCATGTTGCCGAGCGAATTGCTGATACCCGAGCAGGAAGCGCTCGCCGGCCTCACGGAAGTGCTCGCCGATCACGACGATGCTTTGCTCGAAAAGGTGATCGAGGATATCGCGCCCTCACCCGACGAGATATTCGCAACGCTTCACAAGGATCAGGAGAACGGTACGATCGTTCAGGTCCTCTTTGGCGCGGCGTCGCGCGGACATGGCATCTTCCGGCTCTGGAAAGCCTTGCGCCACGACGTGCCGGCGGCGTCGCAGACGGCGCAACGGCGCGCCATTGCTGCGTCCGATCAACCACTCGTGCAAATCTTCAAGACGGTTCATGCCGGGCAGGCCGCCTATGCCGGCAAACTTTCTTATGCGCGCATCTGGCGCGGCGGTTTACGTGATGGCGCGCCGCTCAATGGCGGCCGCGTCGGCGGCCTTTATCGCTTCATCAACGGCGAGATTTCGCGCATGCAAACGGCAGACTCCGGCGAATTGGTCGCCATCGGGCGGCTCGAAAGCGCGGTGACGGGCGCAATCATCGGCGAGGCCAGCGCGGAGCTTCCTTTCCCGCAGCCGCCCGTGCCGGTTTATGCCTTCGCCATCGCCGCCAAGGACCGCAAGGACGATGTGAAACTGTCCGGCGCGCTGCATAAGATCGTCGAGGAAGACCCGTCACTCAATATCGCCCATCGGCGTGAGACTGGCGAGACTTTGCTTTGCGGACAGGGCGAGATCCATCTGAACGGGGCGCTAGAGCGTCTGGCGTCGGTCTATAATTGCCAGATCAATGTTACGCTGGCGAAGATCGCCTATAAGGAAACGATCAAACACGCGGTGAAACAGCATGCGCGGCTGAAACGCCAGACCGGCGGCCACGGGCAATTCGCCGATGTCGTGCTTGAGATCGCGCCGCGCCCGCGGGGCGAAGGCTTTTCTTTCGTTGACAAGATCGTCGGTGGCGCGGTGCCGCGCCAATATATTCCATCGGTTGGCGAGGCGGCGGAAGAAGCCATGCAGAAAGGCCCGCTCGGCTATCCGGTTGTCGATGTCGAGGTAACGCTTGTCGATGGATCGTTTCATTCGGTGGACAGTTCCGACATGGCTTTTCGCACGGCGACGCGCAACGGCATCATTGAAGGGCTGGCAAAGGCCGATCCCGTCCTGCTGGAACCGATTGATCATGTGACAGTGAGCGTGCCGAACAAATTTACCGCCGCGGCACAGCGCCTGCTCTCTGGCCGACGCGGGCAAATTCTCGGTTACGCTGAGCGCGAGAGCTGGCCCGGTTGGGATGACGTCGAAGCTTTAGTGCCCGCGGCGGAACTCGGCGATTTCATTCTGCAATTGCGCGCCGACACAACGGGCCTCGGTACGTTCACGCGTCACTTCGGCCATCTCGCTGAAGCGCGCAACGGGAAAGGGCATTAGGGGCGAAATCGTTCAAGCGACTCGGTCGTCTGTGAAGAAGGCGTCCCAAGCGGTTTCGTAATGTGTTTCCGGGGCGTTTGCGGGGCTGATGGCGATCCAGATTGCGGACAACAAAAGGTTGAACCAGGCCAAGAGGCGGCGGAAGTTGTAGCCAGCGGCGGCGAGCACGGCGTTGATCGCGTCGCCGGCCTGTCCGGCAAGATAATTGCGGCCCATGCGATGTTCAGATTTGGCATGGCCGATGACCGGCTCGACGGCCGAGCGTCTTCGCATCTCGCGCTTGATGGCATCGGTCATGCGGCGCTTTTGGCCGGCGGTATAGACCTTGAAGCGGTGTTCCTGCGGCGCATTGTGACCTTTGTAGCCGGCGTCGGCGATAATGCGCTGAAGGGCGGCGCCGACGATGCGTTCGATGGCGGGAATGACGGTGGCAAGCGTATGGCCGTCATAGGGTTTGCCGGGCAGAGCCTTGGCGTGAACGATAAATTGGCCGCCTTTCGAGTGCGCGAGCGTCGTCGCGACCGAGACCTTCACGCCGAACTCGTAAGGCTTGTGCGCCTTGCCTTTGCCGATGCATTCGACCTCTGGCGCATGCAGGCTGAAGACGCGGAGATCGGCATCGGCCGGGGTGCCTTTGATGCGGCGCAGGTTCCTGTTCTGCGCGTGAACCCGGCGCGCCAGCATCAGCTCCTTAGCGAAGGCGTCTTCGAGCGGCGCGTGGGCTTTGATCTTGCGGGCGATGTCGCGGATGGTGCGGCCGAGCTGGGTCTTCAACGTCTTCAGCGCCCGCTTTGCCCGCTTGAAGTGCTTGGCATGCGCATAGCGCTGCTGCTGGATCAAAGCGAACTTGCCGACGCGCACATAGGATTGGCGCAGCCCGACGCCATGTTTCTTGGCGAGCCGCACCAGCCGCTCGCGCGCACGATGCATCAACCGCGCATCGGTCGGGAAGGCGACCGCCTTCGGCTGCACCGTCGTGTCGACAATGACCTTGGTGAAGTCGGCGGGTTTTGCTGCGCCAACGCGCGGCGCCGTTGCAAGGCTCTCCTGCAAAAGCGCGACGAGCCTTTCTTCACCCATCCTTTGCCGCCAGCGCGTGATCGAGGAGCGATCGAAGCGAAGCTTGTGGCGGAAAAACTCCTCGCCACAGAACAGCTGATAATAGGGGTTCTCGACCCAACGATCACACAAAACCTCGTCGGAAAGATCGTGCATGTGCTTCAGGATGGCGAGCCCCGCCATCAGCCTGGTCGCCAGCGGCGGATGTCCCGGCTTGTCGCTGTAGGCGGCACCGAAGCTTGTTTCGAGAAAGCCCCAATCGATCGCCCCGGCGAGCTTCGCGAGCGGATGGCTCATGTCGACGATCTGGTCGAGCCGGGCTTTGAAAAGATCCTTCTGCCCAGTCTCGCGCTGCTCTTTCGGCCGCATCAGAATCACCCTCCGCTTCGTCCCCGAAACGAAGAGAATCACGAGCAGAGCCGCCGATCAATTTGCAAGAAAACCCATCCCCAAGCCGCCAAATCCGGCAAAAACCAATACTGGCCGAGACCCAAAAATCACTCTTAATCAGTAGCTTGGTTGTTCTTCGCGGACGACGACTCGAAAGTGCCTGAGCGCAGCCGCTGCGAAGCGGCCACGTGCTCGGCATGTCCGGACTAAGCAGCGCCCGGACTGGCTTCTGCCAATCCAGCAAGATGCATGCTGACGGAGGCAAGCAGAATCTCGTGCGCACGGGTGACGATATCGTCCAGAGACGGCGTCTTCGCGAAAATCGCCTTCGCCTCCGCGAGCAAGTTCTCACGCGTCGGAAAGTGGGGGAGTTGGGCTATGTCCAGCGCGTCTGCCACGCGGCCATGCGCGCGACTGATGATGCTCCACAACGCAGAAAGCTCCGCTCCGGTGTGGGCAGATTTTATAGAGAGTGCGATTCGCTCAGAATTGAAACGCGATGCGAGTTCCTCAGCGGCCCGGCTGATGACACGCGACCCCAATCGCTGTTCGTTGCGCAGCACCTGTTCGGGAGGGGTCTTGAGTTGCCAGACGATCCCCGGCCAGGAGAGAACCTTCAAAATATAATAGGTCGGATCAAACTCCCACCACATGAAACCCTGTCGCACGCTACTCTGATAGGCGTGATGATTGTTGTGCCAGCCTTCACCCATCGTGAAGAAAGCCAGCAGCCAATTATTGCGGGAATCGTCGCCTGTCACATATCGCTTTTTACCGCGGACATGCGCGAGCGAGTTGATGCAGAAGGTGGCATGATAGAGCAGCACGGTGCTCCAGAAAAACCCCACGATCAGGCCCGACCATCCGCCAACGACAAAGCACAGTGTGGCGACTATGAAGGCTGGTACAAGTTCCAGACGATGGAGCCAGACCAGTTCGGGATAACGCGCGAAATCGGCAATCTTGGCGAAATCCGTCTTATCGTGCTTGCGATCAAAGACCCAACCGACATGACTATAAAGGAAACCCTTGTGCCGGGGCGAATGTACATCCTGATCTGTGTCAGAGTGCAGATGATGATGCCGGTGCTTCATAGCCCACCAAAGTACGCTTTTCTGCGCGCTGCTCTGAGCAAGAAAAGCCAGCAAGAACTGGAAAACCCTGCTGGTCGAATAGGTGCGGTGCGAAAAATAACGATGATACCCGGCGCCGATTGCAAAGATGCGCACCACATAAAGGGCGATACATGTCGCGACGGCCGTCAGGGTCACGCCCGACCAGATCGCTCCGATGCAGGCTATGTGGACAAGAATAAATGGAATGGCGGAGGGGTAAACAATGTCGTCGCCCTGACCAAGTTCAGAAGACATGCGAGAAGTCCCTTAGTTCTATCGTATTTTAATTTCCGGCACCTTGTGTGGTGTCTCAGCTCTTAAAGAGCGCTTTGGCCATTAGGCTGGGTCGGCAATCGCGGTCTTTTTCCTTTTCAGTTCCTCGTTGACTGCCGTCCAGGAATCGTCTTTAGCGGCCGCAGTTCGCTTTTCCTTTTCGCGGCCACGTTCGCGTTCCCTGATGACATCGAGAACGCTTTCATAATTATCGACATAGTCCTTCGCGTTGGGTCGTGCGTCACCCTTGGACGAAAGAGCCGCGGCTAGGATAGCTGCGACAAGTTTCTCGACGTCATTCATAAGGCTCTCCTATTCTATCCAGCATATAGTGATCTTGCCGGCTCGTCCGGCATTTATTCCGCCCAGACAAGGGTCTGGAAGCGTGCACGCGGCGACCGTCGACGCGCGGCCCCAGCCGTCGCTTCGATCAACGCGTAGTCTCAAACGCCGCCAGCGCGCGCTTGCGCGCGAAATCGTGCTCAACGATCGGCTGCGGATAGGTCTGGCCGAGCCGGACGCCGGCGGCGGCAAGCTGGTCTTGTGTCGCCTTCCACGGCTTATGGATCAACGCCGCCGGGAGTCGCGCGAGCTCCGGTATAAAGCGGCGCACATAGGCGCCGTCCGGGTCGAATCTCTCTCCCTGCAGGACCGGATTGAAAATACGGAAATAGGGCGCGGCATCGGCGCCCGAGCCAGCGACCCATTGCCAGCTCACCGCATTGTTGGCGGCATCGGCATCGACCAGCATATCCCAGAACCAGCGCTCGCCCTCACGCCAGTCGATGAGCAGATGTTTGATGAGAAAAGACGCCGTGACCATGCGCACGCGATTGTGCATCCAGCCGGTCGTCCAAAGTTCGCGCATCCCGGCATCGACGATCGGGTAGCCAGTCAGACCGCGCTGCCAGGCGCGCGAGGCCTTTGCATCATGGCGCCATGTGAGCGCGTCAAAGCGATTCTGAAAATTCGTCGTCGCGAGATCGGGATGATGGAAGAGAAGATGATAGGAGAATTCGCGCCAGCCGAGTTCCGAAAAGAATTTATCGAGGTCGGTCGAACTGGCTTTCGATGTCCCGCTCATCATCGCCGCCTGCGCCGCGTGCCAGACTTGCCGCGGCGAGATATGTCCAAAGTGCAGGAACGACGACAGGCGCGACGTTGCCGGCTTATCCGGCCGGTCGCGCGCCTCGGCATAATTCGGCAGGCCGCTTTTCAGAAAATGCTTCAACGCGGCATGTGCGCCAGCTTCACCCGGCGTCCAGGCTTCGCGCAGACCGCCGGCCCAATCGGGCTTGTGCGGTTCCAGATGCAGGTCGGCAAGCGCGACGGGCTCGATGCTTTTCGGTAAATCATGGAACGAGAACGTGCGCGGCGCTGCAAGCGGCGCGTCCGGCTCGCCCTTGGCGCGCAGTGCACGCCAGAATGGCGTGAATACTTTGAACGGCGCGTTGGTCTTGCGGGCAATCGTCCATGGCTCATGAAGCAGATTGGCGTTGAAACTTTCAGCGGCGATGCCGCGTTCTTTCAACGTGCTCTTGATCGCCGTATCGATCGTGCGACCGGCTTCGTCGTAGCGCCGGTTCCAGAAGATCGCGCTTGCATGGCCGGCGACGATAAGTTCTTCGATCAGCGATTGCGTTGCGCCGCGCAGAATGTGAAGCGCACCGCCGTGCTTTCTCAGGCTCTCACCAAGCGTCTTGAGTGCGCCATGCAGCCACCATTTCGTCGCGCCACCGGGCGCGCGCAGAGCATGACTTTCGTCGTCGAAAATATAGATGCAGATGAGCGGCTGCCCCGTCTGTCGCGCGGCGTGAAGCGCGGGGTTATCCGCGAGGCGCAAATCCTCGCGAAACCAGACGATGACGGGACTGCTTCTGTCATTCAAAGCCGCCCCGTCCTTTTCCTCAGCCCTTCTGGTGGCTCACGCGACACCGAAGCGGCTCATATCTCCGGGCCGATCGACCGTTGAACCAACACGGTGTCGGTCCATTCGCCGAACCGCAGGGCCACCGCTTGCAGATAACCGACCTGACGAAAGCCGCAGGTCTCATGCAGTCGGAGCGAGGCGACATTGGCGCTGTCGATATAGCCGATCATCTGACGGAAGCCGGCGTCGGCGCACGCCTGGATCATGGCGGAGAGCAGAGCGCGCCCGATGCCGATACTGAGATGATCGGGATGGACGTAGATCGAATGCTTGACTGTGAATCTGTAAGCCGGGCGTTTGCGGAATAGGACGGCGTAAGCATAGCCGACCACGGTGCCGTCGATCGTCGCGACGATATGGGGCAGCCTGTGCTTGCGCATGTTCTTGCGCCGCGCCTTCAGGTCGTCAGCATGGAACGGCGTCGGCTCGAAAGCGCCAAGGTTACCGACGCCGTTTGCGATATGGTGATGGTAGATGCCGAGCATGGCGGGCACGTCGTCGTCGTTCGACGGGCGCAGCACGATGGATGCGGCGGGTGACGAAGCTTGTTTTTCCACGACAGTCATTCTGGTGCGGTCACTCCTGCATCACATAGGTGTAGAAACGGATTGATCCATCTGGCTCGATCTCGCGATAGAGGCCTTGCACCTCGGCTTCGAAGCCGGGAAACAGGTTGGCACTCTGTTCGAACATCTTGAGGTAGTCCAGCATCGGCTTGGCCTTTGCACCGAGACGCTCGCCGGGCACGATCGTCGCGATGCCTGGCGGATAGACAACGAACAGCGTGGTCGCAACCCGCTCCGCGATCGCGCTGATCGGCAGATAATCGACCTTGTTGCGCACGAGGGCGCGTGCGGCCTCATGTGGGGGCACGACCATCTCGGGCAGGTGCGCCCGCGCGAATTGCTGGCGCTGGAGCGTGCTGACGTTGGCATCACGATAGAAGGCATGCATCTCGGCGCAGAGATCGCGCAGACGCAGGCCGCGGTAGCGCAGGGGGCGGCGGCCGACAAACTCCGGCATGACGTCCTCAAGCAGTGCATTGTCGTCGTGCAGGCGCTTGAATGCCGCAAGCGCGCTGAGCAGCGTGCCGGCCTTGCTGGACTCAACGCCAGGCGTCAACAGGAAGAGCAGCGAATTGAGATCGTTCTTCTCCGCGACGACGCGGTTCTCGCGAAGATATTGGGCCACGGTTGGCGCGGGGATGCCGTGGTCGGCGTAAGCGCCGGTTTGCCGGTCAAATCCCGGCGTCAGGAGGATCAGTTTGTTGGGATCGGTCATGGCGAAGCCCGCCGTCACATGGCTGAAGCCGTGCCACGCCGCGCCCGGCGCGAAGGCCCAATAGCGCGTGTCGCTGGCGAGTTCGTCCGTGCTGAGGCTTTCCCATGGGACTTCGCGCACTGGATCGCCGGGTTCGGCCCCCGGGATGGTGACGACATCGGGAACGAAGGGTTCGAAGAACCAGCGTCGCGCCGGATCGGCTTCCTTCAGTTCGTATTCGCGGCGGATCGCCCGCAGCTTTTTGCGGATCTCGATGCCAAGCCGGACCGTATCGTCCCAGAGGATCATCCCGGAGCGGCCCTTCATCATCTGCGCGCCGACGTCGAGCGATGCGAAGATCGGATAGAAGGGTGATGTCGAGGCGTGCTGCAGGAAGCTCTCGTTGAAGCGGCGATGCTCCACTCTGCGGCGCTGGCCCTTGATGTGCCGGTCCCTGACGTGGATTTGCGAGGCTTGCGAGAAGCTCGCGAGCTGCTTGTGCGTCGATTGCGTCGCGATAATGCCGGGCGAACCCTCCCCGAGTTCATTCAGCCCCATGGCGAAGCGGCCGGCATAAAGCGGATGGAACTTCATGAAGCCGGCCCAGGCCTCATCGAAAAGTACATAATCGCAGAGGTGACCGATCCGGGCGAGGATCATCTCGGCGCTGTAGATCGTTCCGTCATAGGTGCATTGCTCGATGACAGCAACGCGGAACGGCCGCGGCTTTTGCCACGCTTCGGGATCGGTCACATGCGGGTTGAGGCGGATCTTTTCCCGGATCGCCGCCTCGTCCAGCGCCTCGCTGTAGATCGGCCCGATCAGCCCATAGCAATTGCGGTCCGTCTCCAGATAAATCGGGATGCCGCCACTGATCAGCAGTGCGCCGTGGTGCGCAGCCTTATGGTTGTTGCGGTCGAACAGGACAAGGTCGCCCTCCGCCACAAGGGCGCCGAGCACCACCTTGTTGGACGACGATGTTCCGTTCAGAACGAAATAGGTCTTCTCCGCGCCAAAGATCGCGGCGGCCTCTTTCTGCGCCCTGAGGGCCGGCCCCTCATGGGTGAGCAGGTCGCCGAGTTCGAGAACCGAATTGTCGAGATCGTCCCGGAACACCGCTTCGCCGAGATGCTCGACGAAGATGCGTCCGATCGGGCTGCGATTATAGAAGATGCCGCCGTTATGCCCCGGGCACGTCCAGAGCTGGTTGCCTTCCTCGGCATAGTCGACGAGCGCCCCGAAGAACGGCGTCTTTAAAGTTCCCGCATATTGCTTGAGGCGGCTGATCAGATTGCGCGCAATGAACTCCGGCGTCTCTTCCGAGAGGAAGATATAGCCGTCGATAAAATCGAGCACCTCAACCGGGATATCCTCGAGACGCTTGCGGCGGACGAGGATCACAATCGGCATTTCGAGGCCGCGGCGGCGCATCAGATTGATCAGCGCGGCCGTCTTGCCCTCAAGCCCGCGCTTGCCCCAATCGACCACCATGCAGCCGATCGCGGCATCCGTTTGGACCGCGAGTTCGGCGTCCTCGACCCGCCGGGCTTTGACGACCTCGAACCCGTCATCCTCGACGGCTGCGACGATGGCCTGAAGGCGCATGCCCTCGAGGTCGTCGGCGTCGAAGCCGGGTGCGCAAAGTAGAAACGTGAAACGCTTGAAAAAATCCATCGCCATGCCGCCCCTTGTCCAGACGCTTGGTCGGATCGTTCCATGACAAAAGCATGACAGACTTCCATGACGCCGCGTTGTTCTTGGGACCGGCTGCTTTTGGTGGATCAGACGAGATTGGTTTCAACCGCGATGTTGCCGTGTGTCGCCTTGGAATAGGGGCAAATCCCGTGCGCCGTGCGGATCAAGTCCTCCGCGACCTCGCGGTCGAGGCCCGGCAGGCTGACGTCGAGGCGCGCGGTGAGGAAGAAGCTGCTGCCATCGAGATTGAGCTTGATCTCGGCGTCGACCGCCACTTGCGCCGGGAGCTTGATTTTCTTTTGCGTCGCCGCCAGCTCGATCGCGCCCATATAGCAGGCCGACCAGGCTGCACCGAAGAGATCCTCGGCTGCCGGGTGGGGCTAGGGTATCTTGATGTTCAGGAAGCCGTCGCTGCTATGGGTGGCGCCGTCATGGCCGTTGGTGTTGTGGGTCTTGCCGGTGAAGAGAACCTTGGCGGTCATGGAGGAAGTCCTTTCAGGTTTGGACCGGAATTAACTCAGTCTTTCTGGTGGCTCAGCGCCCAGACATAGGATGCGACGGCGACGATATCGGCGCTGGTCAGCGGCGCGCCGCCTTTGGCCGGCATGACGCCGGGATAATTCATCGGCTTCGGCACGCCGTCCGTGATCGTTTTTTCGAGGCCCGCGAGGCTGCCGTCGCTCCAGATTTTTTTCGGCGTTGTCAGATTGGGGCCTTGCGACGTGCCCTTGGCGTCGGAGCCATGACAGCCGGCACAGGTGCCGTAATCCACCTCGCCGTGGAAGATACGCTCGCCGAGCGCAAGCTGATCGCGCGTCACGCCCGGCGCCAGAGGCAAGCCGGCAATATCCACGCGCCCGGCATTGGGATGAATGCCTTCCGGCGGCAGCGGATTATTTGCCTCGGCAATGACATTCTCGGTGCCGGGCGCCGCGGCGACCCGTGCGTCCGGCGCACCGTGATAGGTCAGGCGCCAGATGCGGCCGTGGATGTCGTCGGAAATGTAAATCGCGCCGTCGAGCCCCGCAGCGAGGCCGGAAGGCCGGAAGGCGGCCCGGCCGGGTTCGACGTATTGGCCGGCAAAGCCGTCGGCGAAAATAACGAAGTCACCCGCTGCCTTGCCATCCTTCAGCGGCTGGAAGACGACGTTGTAGCCGCCCTGTGGCAGCGGCGCGCGATTCCATGAGCCATGGAAGGCGAGGAAGGCCCCGCCGCGATAGGCTGCCGGAACCTTCGCATCATTGTCGATCAGCAGATCGTTCGGCGCCCAATGCGCAGGAAAGAAAGCAACGGGCAGTTTCTTCGTGGCGCAGACGCCCTGCGTCTTGCCGCCGTCGCCGCCATATTCCGGCGCCAGTATGAGCTTCTTCTGCAGGCCGTCGTAATAGCATTCCGGCCAGCCGAAATCGTCGCCCTTGTTTGGCTGGAGGAGCAATTCGGCCGGTAGTTCGGCGCCTTGCCTCGGATTATAGAGCGACGGCCAGTTCTGCCAAAGCTGATCGCGGCCATGCTGCGTCACATAGAGGCGGCCGGCGGCATCGAAGCTAAAACCTTCGCCATTGCGTATGCCGGTTGCATAGCGTTCCGCAGGCGAGAATTTCTGCGCTGTCTTATTGGCGTCGTAGCGCCAGGTGCCACCACGCGTTTCGAGTTCCGTGCAGGGTTTGATGCCGGGCGAGTTCTGCACCCGGTTCTGGCCCTGGCAGCTATTCGTCGCCGTGCCCATGTCAATGAACATGTTGCCGGATTTATCGATGATGAACGGGTGCATCGGATGGTCGCCGCCGAGCGGCATGCCGGAGAGGACGATCTTGTATGTGTCCGTCGGCGCGATCGCGTCTTTCGGCAGGGCGAAGCGCACGATCTTATCGTTCTCTTCGGCATAAAGGCCGCCGTTGTAATAGTAGATGCCGGTGCCACCGGCCGAGCCTTGCGCAATGCCGTCGCCGAAGCGCTTGACGATGTCCGCGTGGCCCGTCTCCTTGCTGTCCTTCAGCGCGAGGAGGAAGCCACCCGCCGGCGGCTTGTCGTTATCGTAATACACGCCGCTCCAGGTATTGATGTAGAGCACACCGTTCGGCGCGACGACCATCTGTCGCGCGTGGCCGAGCTTGTCGGCAAAGATCGTCGCGCACCAGCCGGGCGAGAGTTTCAGGCCGCCGTTATCGCCGGGGCAAGCATTCGCCGCTGCCGCGGGTGCGCTGGCAAACGAAAGTCCGGCGCCAAGCATCAGAGCCGTGGCCGCCAGAGCGTCGTGCGCAAAAGTGTGTGCGGTTTTGCGCGTTAACGACGCTCTGCATCTTTGAATATCGAGCATCTTATCTGCCTTCAGGTGAAGCCACCTAAAGGCAGGATGCTCGAGGGCACGTTTCAACATCGCAAACTCCTTATCGCGTCGGTCAAAAGGAAGCGGGGCTTTCGCCTCAAGGCTTCGGGATCGTCACCGGCACAAGCCGGAAGGGGAGAATGGGTTTGGGGCCGTCCTTGTCGGACAGATGCTGGAGCTGGCCTTCCGAAACCCAGGCCGTGTTGCCGCGCAAGGTGACGCTCGTCGGGCCATTCAGCCCATCCTTCAACGTCTCAATTGTCGCCTCGTTGCCGTCGAAGGTGACACGATCAAGCTTGCCAACGTCTTCGATCATCAGAAACGCATCGCCGCCGAGCGGCCGCAACGCGTCCGCCAGGCCGAGCGGCTGCGATGGGCTGGCCTGGCTGACAACGCCCGGTTTCCCGTTTTTCACCTCGATATGGAAGAGCTTGGCCTCGTTGAACGTATCGACGTAAAGGTCGCCGTCAGCACTGAAGGCGATCCCGTCGAGACCGACACCTTTCGCGGGTGGATTGAAGAGCGGGTCGCTATCCCAGACTTCGAGTTTTTGCGTCGCGGAATTGAGCTTGAGAATTTGTGGTTGCCAGGAGTTTGTCACATAGATCGAACCGTCGTTGCCAACGACGATATCGTTGCAGAAATTCTTCTTGCCGGGGAAACGGGCGCTTATTTTTCCGACGCCGGTCTTGAGATCGAAGCCCTTGAGCCAAGCACCGGGCACCTTGCTCGGCCCAGGGAGGCCGATCGCGGAAAGATCATTGGAGCAGACCCAGAGCGTCTGCGACTTTTCGTCGGCATGCACACCAAGCAACGAGCGTGTGCCGAATGCTCCCGGCTTGATCCATACGTCCGCGTGGCTCGCGCCCTGCGGAACGCGGAAGACGCCGCCTGCCGCGAAGCTTCCGACATAGAGGGTGCCATCCGCCGTCGACGTTACGCTCTCGGGGAAAATATTGTTGCCGGGCAGGATGATTTGGGCAGGCTCGGCCTTTGCAGTGGCGATGCTCAGCGCTGCGAGCGCGCCGAAAACGCTAGTTCGCCACAAATTTGAGCGCCGGTGTGTCGCGACTTTGGACATTAGCTCCCCCCGTCCAATGCGAGGGTCATGTATGCACCGGCCTGGCGCGCCGCCAGCCTTGTCTGGCAAGTTTCTAATCGCTGTCCGGCATGAAGAAAACGTGACGACAAATGCGCGTTATCTCATGCACGGCCAGCGTGTGAGCGCCCGCATCTTTGGCAAGTCGCATCGCATGCAATGTCAAGCGGCAGCGATCATCCGGAAAATGCCATGTTTACTTTTCGGCGTCTTTTGTCGCACCGCGTGTGACGGCGCACCATGGTCACATGCTATAGCTGGCGCCGCGGCCGTGACCCAATTGACACGGCGGTGCGAACCTTGGCTTAATCCGCGCCGCAAAGTCAGCCGTTCAATCTTCATCACGAGGCCTTTATGATGTCTACGATTTCGCGTCTGCGCGCTTTTTTCTTCATCATTTTGCTCGCGCTTCCCATTTCGGCCTGCGGCTACAATCAGATTCCGACCTTGCAGGAAAATGCGAAGGCCAAATGGGCCGATGTGCAAAACAATTATCAGCGCCGCGCTGACCTCATTCCTAACCTTGTCGCGACCGTCCAGGGTTATGCCAAGCAGGAAAAGGACGTGCTGGTTCAGGTCACAGAAGCCCGCGCCAAGGCGACGCAAGTGCATGTCGATTCTTCCGACCTCACCGATCCTGCAAAACTCAAGGCTTTCCAGGATGCTCAGGCGCAATTGAGTGGCGCACTCGGCCATCTGCTGGCGATCAGCGAAAATTATCCGGACCTCAAGTCGAACCAGAATTTTCTCGCATTGCAATCGCAGCTTGAGGGCACGGAAAACCGCATCGCCGTCTCGCGTCGCGATTATATCGAGGCGGTGCGGCAATATAATACGGCGCTTGTGACATTCCCCGGGGTTCTCTGGGCCTCGACCCTGTTCAAAAACAGCAAGCCGATGGCGGAATTCACGGCGAACGACAACGCTCAGACCGCGCCGCAAGTGAAATTCTAACTCCCGCGCCGGAGGCGCTGGAATGGTTTCACACCGCGCAAAAGTCTCGTTTGTCTGGCCCGGTGCGCGCGCGATTTTCGCAATCGCGGCGCTCGCCTGCGCCTTGGCTTTCGTCAGCGTTGCGGCGTTCGCCTATAATTTTCCGCCGCTCACCGGCCGCGTCGTTGATCAGGCCAATATCATCCCCGACGCGACGCGGCAGGAGATCACGCAGAAGCTCGCCGACCTCGAACAGAAATCCGGCATTCAACTTGTCGTTGCGACGGTCAATTCGCTCGAAGACGGCGACATCGAGACCTATGCCAACGAACTCTTTCGTGTCTGGAAACTTGGCGAGAAAGACAAGAATAACGGCGTGCTGCTGCTCGTCGCGCCGAAGGAGCACAAAGTCCGGATCGAGGTCGGCTATGGGCTCGAAGGTACGCTCACCGATGCTCTGTCGAAGATCATTATCGTCAATGCGATCACGCCGTCGTTCAAGAAAGGCGATTTCGGTGGCGGCATTTCGCGTGGCGTCGACGACATCATCACGACGCTGACGACGGATTCGTCTGACTGGCAGCCGAAGCCGCAGGTACGTGCGGATCAGGACGACAATTCAAGCGCGATCGGTTGGGTGCTGATTGTGGGTGCCATCTTTCTGGTTGTGATGCTCGGCGTTTCACCCGGCTTCCGTTGGTTTTTCTTCAATGTTCTTTTGAATGCGCTGTTAAGCTCGGGCGGGTCGCGCGGCGGTGGCGATTCATGGGGCGGCGGCGGTGGTGGAGGCGGCTTCTCCGGCGGTGGCGGTTCATCGGGCGGTGGCGGCGCCTCGGGAGATTGGTGATGATCTCGGCAGATGACCGCGCACGTATTTCGGCAGCGATCCACGCGGCGGAGGCAAAGACCTCGGGCGAGATCGTTTGCGTTCTCGCCGAAAGCTCGTCTCAGCCCGGCGCGCTGCCGGTTCTGATCGCGGCGATCGTCGCGCTGGCTCTTCCCTGGCTGCTCATCAGTTTTACGAATTTTGCTGTCGAACGCATTCTGCTGCTGCAAATCCTCGTCTTTGTGCTCCTCACGTTCCTGCTCCTCTTGCCGCCCGTCTATCTCGCTCTCCTGCCTCCGCGGGTAAAGCGGGCCGCGGCGTATCGACTCGCGACCGAACAGTTCGTCGTTCGCGGCATCGCCCGCAAAAAGGATCGCAGCGGCATTTTGATTTTCGTCTCGCTGGCGGAGCGCTATGCGCGGATCATCGCCGACGAGGGCGTCGCCGCCCGCACGTCGCAGGCCGAATGGCAGGCGGCAATCGACGTGCTCGTCTCGCATATGCGTCAGGATCAGGTTGCCGACGGCTTCATTGCCGCGATCGGCGCTTGCGGCGACGTGCTGGCGGCGCATTTCCCCCACATCCCAGACGGGCGGGACGAATTGCCCGACCGGATTTACGTGATCTGATCGTATCCGCTCTCGCACCTGTGCATGAAGGATTGACGGGTTCAACGGTCGCCGGCTTCCTGGCGCATGTACTCGCCCTTAGAGGTCCTTTGGAGGAACTGATGGATCTGCAGTTAAACGGCAAGCGCGCGCTGGTGACGGGCAGTAGCATCGGGATTGGAGAGGCCATCGCACATGCGCTGGCGGCTGAGGGCGTGGCCGTGGCCGTGCATGGACGGAATCGAGAGCGCACCGGTCTGGTTGCGAAGGAAATCATGGCCGCGGGCGGTAAGGCGGTCGTCGTGCTCGGAGATCTGACGAACGACGAGGACGTCGGCCGTATGGTTGACGAGGCCCAGCGCCTGCTCGGCGGCGTCGATATTCTCGTCAATAACCCTGGCGGGTCCGGCGAGAAGCAGAACTGGGAGAGCACACCTATTGCAGATTGGATTGCTGCGTTTGATCGCAACGTGCTCGCCGCGGTTCGTGTTACCGGTCTCCTGTTACCGAAGATGCGGGCGGCGGGGTGGGGCCGCGTGGTGAACGTGTCGAGCTTGGCCGGAATGATGCCGCCTGCGACGGGTCCCGATTATTCCGCCGCCAAAGCAGCGATGAACAACATGACTGTCTCTCTGTCCAAGGCTGCAGCCGCTGACGGCGTAACGGAGAATGCTATTTCGCCGGGCGCCATATTCACATCCAAACTGGAGGCTGCCTTCCGCAAGATAGGGGCATCGAACGGGTGGGTAGATGGCGCGGCGGCGTGGCCGGACATAGAGCGTGTCGTATTGCCTCATGTCGTCCAGGTGCCGATTGGCAGGGTTGGCCGCGCCGCTGACATCGCGCACGAGGTCGCCTTCCTGTGTAGCCCGCTGGCCGGCTACATCACCGGCGTCGATCTGCGGATCGATGGTGGGACGTTGCCAAGCCTGTGAGTCTCTCGCCACGCGGGCTCGTCAAAACGCGCGCTTAGCGCCACTAGACGAGGCCCGTCCGGGCATAGAAACTGGCGCCTGCAATGCCCATCTTAGGCTTCGCCGGCCGTTTATCCAAAACGTCGAAGATTTTCCCGATTCGGAGTTCCGTAATGACTGAACCCGCAACGCGTTCGCTCACCGACTCGCCTATCGCGCCGCTCGGCCCGAGCGATCAGGCGAATTATAACGTTGTCGTCGTCGGCGGTGGCGCTTCAGGGCTTGAGCTTGCGACCCAGCTCGGCAACCGTTTCCGGCGCACCAAGGCCGGTCGCGTAACGCTGATCGATCGCTCGCGTACACATCTGTGGAAGCCGCTGCTGCACTCGGTCGCGGCCGGCAGCATGGACCCGAGCGAACACGAGCTGGATTATCTGGCGCAGGCCTATTGGCATAATTTTCGTTATCGCTTCGGCGACATGGTGGGCATCGACCGCGAGCGCAAACTCGTGCAGATGGCACCCACCTACGACGAGGAAAACCGCCTGATCACGCCGGCGCGCAGCATTCCTTACGATACGCTCGTCATTGCCGTCGGCAGCATCACCAACGATTTCGGCACGCCCGGCGTCGCTGAATTCGCCGTGCCGCTTGAAACGGCGGAACAGGCCAAGCGCTTCAACCGGCGCCTCATCAACGCCTGTCTGCGCGCTCACACGCAACCCGAGCCAATCCGGCCGGGTCAGCTTCATGTCGCGATCGTAGGTGCTGGCGCGACCGGCACCGAGCTTGCCGCCGAGCTTTATCGCACGGTGCGCGAGGTCGTGGCGTTTGGCATGGACCGCATCGATCCGGCCGTCGATGTCCGCATCATTCTGCTCGAAGCAGGTCCGCGCATTCTGCCGGCGCTGCCGGAAGCGCTTTCGGCAGCGACGATGGAAACTTTACGCAAGCTTGGCGTCGAGGTGCGGACAAATGCGCGCGTCTCTGCCGTTCAGGCCGACGGCATCCACCTGGCCGATGGCCAATTTATTCCGTCGGAACTTGTGGTCTGGGCGGCGGGCGTAAAGGCGCCCGACGTTCTGCAAAATATTGGCGGTCTGGAGACGAACCGGGCCAACCAGCTGATCGTGAACCGCACGCTGCAGACGACGCGGGACCCGAACATTTTCGCGATGGGTGATTGCGCTGCCTGTCCGCTCGACGACAGCGGCAGCGGCGCGACGGTGCCGCCCCGCGCTCAGGCGGCGCATCAGGAAGCGAGCCATCTCTACAAGCAGATTCAGAATCAGATGCAGGGCAAGCCGATCGAACCCTATCGTTATCGCGATTTCGGCTCGCTGGTGTCCCTCGGCAAATATTCGACGATCGGCAATCTGATGGGCGCCATCATCGGGCCGAACTTCCGCGTCGAAGGATGGTTCGCGTTGCTGATGTATCGCTCGCTCTATAAGATGCACGAATATGCGTTGCATGGCGGGCGACGCGTCATTCTCAGCATCCTGTCGCGCGGTCTCTCGCACCGCGCCGAGCCTGAAGTGAAGCTGCATTGAAAGGGCGCCGGGTGATCCGGCGCCCTTCAATTATTCGGCCGCGGCGGCCGGCCTGTCCATGCCGACATCGCAGCTTATTGGCGCCGGCGCGAGATGTGCGGTTTCCGGATCGGGCGCCCCGGCTGCTTCCAGCACGGCGGCGCGCCATTCCTTCTTGATCGGCAAAAGCGGCGGCATCGGCGCGACGGTCGGGTCGGCGGTGGGCGGGGCGATCGAATCGATATGATCGGTCTTGGCGGCCTTGCGCATGAACGCGTTATAAACACTCCATTGCGCGCGCTTGCGTTTGTCCCACGGAAAACGCCTGGCCATCGACGACAGCTTGTAGAAATTTTCGTAGGCGCGCGCGTGGCCGACACGTAGTTCATCCGGCTCCATTTGCGCCGGCAGATAGGTGACATGGCCCTGATCGTACATCGTCCAGTCATAGGAGACGATGCGATTGGCCTTGCGTAGTTCGTACCAAGTCAATGTGCCGGGGTAGGGCGTCAGCACCGAATAGGCGCAGGCGTCATAATCGGCTTCGATGTTGAATTTCACCGTTTCGTCGAAAACGTCGAGATCGTCGCCATCGAAGCCGAACATGAACAGACCGAAGACCATGATGCCGTAGGAGTGCACTTTCTCGACCAGTGCGGCGAACTGATCCGGCCGATTGACGTGCTTGTGCACACTGGTCAGCGTCGATCGCGAAATCGATTCGAAGCCAATGCTGAGGAGCGTACAGCCGCTCTCTGCGGCGAGTTCCAGCATCTCATCGTCTTGCGCGAGTTTGGACGTCACACCGGCCTGCCATTGGAGGCCACGGCCTTTCATGGCGCGCATCAGCTCTTTCGGCCGTTCCGGCGTGCCGAAAAAGTCGGCGTCGTTGATCGAGATGTTGCGTTCGCCGCAATTTTCCATCTCGCGGATGACTTCATCGACCGGCCGGTAACGGAATTTCAACCCGTTCATCAGCGGCTCGGCGCAGAATGTGCAGCCCTGATGGCAGCCGCGCGACGTCTGCACGAAGGTGCGGTTGACGTAACGGTTCTTCTTCAGAAGGTCGTAGCGCGGCATGGGCACACCGACCATCGGGTGCAAGCCGGCGGCGCGATAGGTGCCGCGCATGGCGTTGTCCTTCAGATCGTCGAGCACTTTGCCGATGATCTGTTCGACCTCGCCGATCACGACGGCGTCGCAATGCAACAGGGCTTCTTTTGGCATGAAGCTGGGATGAACGCCGCCCATCACCACCGGCACGCCCTTGGCGCGGAACCGGTCGGCGATTTCATAGCCACGGTTCACGTAGCTCGTCATCGCCGAAATGCCGACGAGGTCGGCTTCGATATCGAAGTCGATTTCTTCGATATTCTCGTCCGTCAGGATCACCTCATATTGATCGCGCGGGATACAGGCCGCGACGGCAAGCAGGCCGGCGAGCGGTGAATAGAGGGCGCGGTTGAAATAGATCGGGCGGGTCGTGAGGGAATCTGTTCTCGGATTGATGAGGTGAATGACGCGTGAGCGCAAAAGGCCCTCCCCGGCTCGACTGAATGAAAGCACACGCTAACACGAAGTTCGTGTTTTGCCTGTCAAATTTGCCAAGGTCAATGTGACGCCCCGGCATGCGGCCTTCGAGAAACGGCGCCAAGCTTGGGCGGGGGCGGCCGTTCAAAACAACTATCCGGCGCTTCGTTCGCCTTTTTTTCCGCGTCCCGGCCGACCGCAGGGTAGCCCAAGCGCCCGGGTTAAGGGGTGGACAACGAGTGCAATTTAGAGTTGTATTACTTATATAAAGTGGCGGATCGGTTGTAACCGAGCTAGCTACCGACATATCGCTTGGCGACTCGCGTGAGGATGACACCGCTCGCGGGTGTTAGCGCCGTCCGCTTGGCTTGAATTTAAGGACAAATTCGTCAGCTCTGGATTGTTCCACTGATGTCCACAATACACGTAGCCTGCGCGTTCGATAAGGCAATGTCCGTTCCTGCAATGCTGCTCGCTGCGCAGTTAAGACATTTCGCAAGCGCCGACCGGAAGACCATATTTCACGCACTTGAGTGTGAGAAAGACGCCTTTCCGATCTATGCCAAATATCTCCTCGCATCGGATAATTTTGAAATCCGGCGGCATAGGGTTTCAGTCGATACATTCAATAAATATAAATTATCGATCGCAACAGTTCGGTCGATCGCGACCTACGGACGCCTGGCGATTCCGCAATTGATCGAGGACGCCGACCGCGTTCTGTATCTTGATTGCGATATCTTGGTGAAGCGGCCGATCGGTGATCTTTTCGATACGGATATGCGGGGCTCTCCGCTCGCTGCCTGCAGCGATCTCACTTATCTTCACTTTATCAAGCGCCACGAATGGCCCGGGCGCACAAGTGCCAAAGAACTTCTGCGAGATCAGCGGAATTATTTCAACGCAGGCATTCTGCTGATCGACTGCGTGAAATGGCGCCAAGAACAATTCTTCGAAAAAATTCACGCTCTGCTTGCGAAGCCGCCGGCGCCATTATTTTTCGCAGATCAGGACGCCCTCAACGTCATCTTTCAGGATAATTATGAGCGGCTCGACCCGCGATGGAATTCCTGCGCGATCTTAAATGCTTTCGAAGAAGGTGAGGAGGATCTTGCGCGAATCGCAGAGCTTTGCGCGCGAGATCCGTGGATCATTCATTTCATCGGTCCCGCCAAGCCGTGGATCCGTGCGCACACAAGCTCTAATTACCATTCCGAATATTGGGACGCTGCGAGCAAAACATCCTTCATCGGTCAACTCATCCAACTCTATGAATCGGGATCGCCGGCCGGCACGGCTTACGCCGAACCGCACTTTCCGCTGATTTCAGCGAACAAGCATGTCGGCGAACTGATGTGCACGCTGTCGCGAACAATTGGGGAATTCGAAAACCGCCTTGCATTGAAGGCGCAACTCTCAGGCAAGCTCTTCGCCATGGGAAGTAAGATTTACAACAATTCCGCCCGCAGCGAAGCCGACGCCTAGCGCCGCCGCGCCACGTCACAGCAGCGCAGTGGCAAACAAGACAACCATCACGGCCCCGTAGAATAAGCTCGCCTTGTCCTTGAGTGCGAAAGCCACAGGATCGTCGTTCAACTGCCCGCGATGGCAGAGGAGCCATATTCGCGCGAGCCAGAGAAAAATGACGAGCGGGAATCCCCACAGAAACGCCGAATGTTTGTAGAAGCTTTCCGGGAAAGCATCAGCGATGAGATAAATCACCATGACGAGGACCGTGGCGAGCATGGCGCCGACACCGATCGTCAAGACGAGGGGTCCATCTTCGGCGCGATAACCGCGCCCAGGCGTTTCGCGCAGACCGTGGGTGATCATACGCGTAATCTCGGTTTGCCGCTTCGCTGCCGACAGCGACAGGAAGATGAACATCGAGAAAACAAAAAGCCACGGCGAAAAAACCACCTTGGTCACAACGACGCCGAGGCCGAGTCGCACGGTGTAAAGCGCTGCGAGCATGAGGACGTCAATGATCGGCTCGCGTTTCAGCCAGAACGAATAAGCAAGACCGGCGAAGAGATAGAGCGTAAGAACCGCGACGCATGCCGGCCCGATCGATGCCGCAATTGTAAATGCAGCAATGCCGCCTAGGGCGACCAGCAGGAGCGCGGCCGATATGGGCAATTCGCCGTTGGCAATCGGCCGCTTTTTCTTCGACCAATGCTGGCGATCGTCAGCGAGATCCCACAAATCGTTGAGCAGATAGGTCGCAGATGCCAGCAGGCTCAAAGCGACAAAGGCCGCAAGCGCATGGAGCCAGGCCGACGCATCGTGCGCCTTGCCGCCGAGGATCAAGGGTACGAAGATCAGCGCGTTCTTTGCCCATTGGTGAAGGCGCAGCCCGCGCCGCAAGGCCGGGAAGTTAAATAAAACGCCTGGCAGAAACGCCGCGAGTTCGGTGCGGGCCTCGATTTGCTGCTTTAAGACGGGGGAACGGCCGACAAAAATTGCGGCCGTTGCGTGATTCCAAACATGAAGATCGGCAGCGGAATCGCCCGCATAAATGAATCCGTCCGGGAAGAGCGCGTGGAGGGCTTCGGCTTTCGCGGCGCCCTTGAGATTGTGCCCGGCGGACGACGCGACGACCTGCTGGATGAAAGAAAAACGGTTCCGGATTTTTTCGGCAATCGACGAATCGGCTGCGGTTGCCAGTACAATTTTACGGCCGCGTGCGGCTTCGTTTTCTGCCAGTGCGACAAGTGACTGGCGAGCCGGGAAGGTCGCGACATCTTCATCGGTCACGACATCGGCCAAGTGATTTTTGAGCGTCTCGCGCCCGGAAAGGGCCCAAATGGGAATCTGCCAGGCAGCCGTGGGGCGTCGCTTCAGAAACAAAAGCAGCGATTCGTGCAACGTGTCCGTGGCAAGCAGCGTGCCGTCGAGGTCGATAACGAGCGGAATGTCAATGTCGTAGCGAAGCGCGGCATTAGCGTCGAGTCCGGCGACGATAGGACGGCTTTTCGCAGCACCGCTTTGCACTGGCTACTCCTCGGCATGGACCGAATAGATCGCCAACCCATAATATCCCGTAAATTCACCAGGGTAACGCGCATGACGCGGCCGCGTGTCAGCCCTTGAAGGCAGCCAAGTTGGCACGCAGTTCGATGTTCTCGGCTTCCAGGGCAGACAGTTGCTCCCGCAGCGGCCGCACGGCCTCGCCGATCTCCGCTTCGGTAAAGCGCGGCATGATATGTTGCGGGCAATTCCAGTCCAGGGCGTCAAGCCGCAGCCGTAAAATTCGCTCCGGCCTCGCCCTGTACGCGGGGAGAGTCACGCGCTCCGTCAACGCGGGGTCGGCATCGAGCGGCACCGCCTCGACATGCCCGTAAAGCTTCATACGCGTCCGCGTCGGATAATCGACCAGGATCAACGCCGCGCGATCGTCGGCCGCCAGATTGCCGACACTGATATATTGCCGGTTGCCGCGATAATCGGCGAAGGCTAGCGTTTTTTCGTCGAGAACTTTCAGGAAACCCGGCGGCCCACCGCGATGCTGGATATAGGGCCAGCCGGTCTCCGAAACGGTCGCCATGTAAAAGCTGTCGCGCTCGGCAATAAACGCCGACGCCTCCGGCGTGAACGTATCGAAGATGCGCTGGCCTTTGAGATCGCTCCACATGCGGTCGCTGCCCATCTGCGCCTGAACGGCATGCACGCTGGGCGTTGTGGCGATATCGAGAAAACCTTGGCGCATGTGAAAACCTCCAGAAAAAAAGGCCGGCACCTGAAAAGGACCGACCTGCTTGCCGCATCAGGCGGCGTCGGCAGCGCGCACCACCGGGAAGTCGATGTCGGTCTTCGCCGCTTCGTTCAGGAAGTTGGTGAAGCAATTCTCAGCCACGACGGCGATGATCTCGACAATCTGGCTGTCCGCAAAGCCCGCTTCACGGACGGACTTAATGTCCGCCTCGCTGACATGGCCGCGCTCGCGCGTCACCTTCGCCGCAAATTGCACCGCGGCATCCGCTTTGGGATCGCTGGAATGTCCGTGGCGGTTCAGCGCCACTTCTTCCGGGCTGATCTTGGCGAGGTTCAGGCCGAGGTAGGTGTGCGCCGAGAGGCAATAGTCACAACCGTTGACCTGGGCGACAGCCAGAGCAATCCGTTCGCGGGTCTTCACATCAAGCGTCTTGGTCAGCGCCCGCGAATTGCCGAGAAAACCTTCAAGCACGGCGGGACTGGCGCCGATGAGACGGAAGAGGTTTGGGACGACACCGAGTTGCTTTTCGACGGCATCAAGCAGCGGCTTGGACGCGGCGGGGACATCGTCGCGGGTCGGAATGGTCAAACGTGACATGGCTTTTCCTCCAGAAATGGAACCCCTCGGTCCCGACGACGCAACACTAGGATGTTTCAATAAAAGCGATAATCAGCTAAGATGTAGAATGATATTCTCATAAAATGAGATAATGGACCGCTTCGAAGCCATGTCGATCTTCCTGCGCGTGATGGAGAAGGGCAGTTTCTCCGCCGCCAGCCGCGATTTGCGCATGCCGCTTGCCACGGTCAGCCGGAGGGTCGCTGAGCTGGAGGCGCATCTCGGCTCGAAGCTGCTGATCCGCTCGACCAGAAAATTGGCATTGACCGACGCGGGTGCTGTCTATCTGGCTTCGGCCAGGCGCATTCTCGAAGAGGTCGACGAAGCCGAGCAATTGGCCGCGGGCGAGTTTCATATGCCGCGCGGCGAATTGATTTTGACAGCTCCGGTCCTCTTCGGCCGCCTGCATATCCTGCCCGTCGTCACCGACTTTCTCGCTGCTTATCCCGAGATCGACGTGCGGCTCACGCTCTCGGATCGGAACCTGCATCTGATCGACGATCACATCGATATGGCGGTGCGGATCGGCCGGCTTCCCGACACCCGCATGGTCGCGACGCGCATTGGCGCTGTCCGCCCAATCGTCTGCGCCAGTCCGGGTCTGCTCGCGCGCTACGGCACGCCGAAATCGCCGGCGGATCTGGCGCGATGGCCATGTGTGAATTTCGATTTTTTCTCGCCGGCCCCGGTCTGGCCGTTTCGCCAGGAGGGTGCCAAGGCCAATACGGATATGCCGATTCATCCGCGTCTGTCGGTTTCAACCGCAGAAGCCGCGGTGACGGCGGCAACAGAAGGCGTGGGCGCGACACGCGTACTGCACTATCAATGCGCCGAGGCACTCAATGCCGGCGCGCTGCGGATCATGCTGGCGGATTTTGAGCTCGACCCCCTGCCGATCCATCTGCTTCACGCCGGCCGTGCCGCGTTGCCCTCGAAGACGCGCGTATTCCTCGAATTCGCGACGGCGCGTTTGCGGCAAAGGCTGAAACATTTATTGCCCGCAACCGTCAATGACGCGGCCGAAGAGTAGGCTCGTTCGCATCTCAGCGGAAAAGGCGATGAAACAATAGATTCGATACGGCAATCATTTCGTGGGGATCGCCGTGTCTGGCTGTGTCGGACACCAAGTCCGCCAAGCTCTCTCCTGTCTCCTTGGATAATTCCTTGGTCAGGATCGCGCACACCCATTCTGCAAGCCGCGCATGCGCGAGATAGCTAACGGCCGCCCTGTCTTCTAATATCCCGTTCACGATACCGCGTTTGTAAAGCCAATAGATCGTTTCGTTCGAGCGGGAAGAGAGTTGTTCGAATTCCCGCGCGTTGTGCTGAAGACAACAGCCGAGCACCTCGTCGGGGCCGATTGTCGGGCGTTCAAATGCATCAAAAAGAACAGCAATAGCTCGCAAAATCTGGAGCTTGAATTCCACGATTCTGTCCATTTGTTCCTCCATCGAATTTCGACGAGGACCCAGACGCTGGCGTGTTTCGCTATACGGATAAGGCCGTATAAGCGGCAGCGCCGGATGTAAAAATCATTACGAGAATAAAAATTGCGACTCTCAGCCACGCTCAAGATGAAGCGCCTGAAGCGGAATGCAAGAAAGCTGGCAAGAAAGTTGGATAGTTATCCACCGGGGACTTTCCGGATCGATTCGGCTTGCCGGTCGGTGCCTCGCGAATATTTGCGTGCGAAGGCCATGAATTCAAGGCCATGACTTCAAGGAAGATAGAAGGCGCACACGAGCACAATGAAGAGGGCAGCGCCGAATTTTAATTCCTGCCGTAGTTCGAACGATCCTGAGGCCATGGACGTCGCCCTGGTTATAACGACGGCGAGTAGCGTCGCGGCGATCAACCACCGTGAAATGTCGTTCGACAGAAAATTTCTTATCGGGTCTAAAATGATGTCCCAAAACATGGCGGGACCTCTCGTCAATAAACCCAAGCCTGTCGCAAGGAAATTTAGCCAAGACAAAGCTGATGGCTAAATTCTTAGATATTCCGACGAGGACGCTCGGACCCCGCCATTGATGGGCAATGAATTGTAAATTGCTTATCTCGTACGTGACAACCGGGCAGCTAATATTGCGTTGCACCATGTCAAATTGAATAGATGGTTTCATGGAAACAGCCATTCTGGCGCGATGGACAAGAACGGCCGCGAACAAATTTTAAGGGATCGTTTGCGCTGCGCTGCCGAGAACTTCGTGAGGAGTGCGTCATGAATTGGTATGGCAATGAGACAACGAATACTTGGGATTCGCACATAACCAAAGCGCTCACATCGGCCTACGATGATGCGTTGGCACGCGCCGAAGAACTCGGAATTCTCGGCGATAAAACCGGGCATGCTGCATCGGACATTATTGCGCGGCATATCATCGAAGGTGCGAAGCATGGGAAATACGATCCGCAAATCCTTGCCGACGGCGCTCTTGAACGTCTGCAACGAGGCTGAATTCGTTTTCCCGGGATATATTCTGCGAGTTCCTAGGAACTACCATACGCCACCGCAGCATTCTTTGCCGGTTTCGGAATAAATTGCTGCTTTACTCGGTGCGATTCCGTACGTGCTGACGCGGGTCTTGACGTCCTTAGGCCTGTCGCCTGTTTGGAATGGAGTAAGCTCATGAAGAAGTTGATTGCGGCCGCGCTGTTCGCATCTGTCGTTGTTGTTGCCAGCCCGGCGTTCGCGATAACTTTTAGCCTGATCCAGGATCTCGATACCGGAAACTGCGCTGCCGTCGTTACGTCTCCGAACGGCTGGCCGGGAATGAAAGCCGTCAGCGAAACGACCTATGCCTCTCAGGATGAGGCTGACAAGGCGCTCGACAGCGTGAAGGCTTGCAAATCCTTCGTCCGCTAATCCGCTCAGAAGACCGCCGCACCTGTCGGCGGTCTTTACTTCTACGAATGAAAAATCTCCGGGGTGGCAGAGCCGGTACCTGGCAAAGGGTGGCGGACCATATCGATGAGCCTTGTCGGCGCGATATTTTAAGCGGGCCTATAAATTCTGCGGCGACAGTAAACGCTCGGTAACTCGTGGAGCCGCTTCCAACGGGGAATGCGGGATGAAACGGCCATACACATAATCGATTCCGGATTGCGGCTGCCACTTTTGACGGCAAATAGCCGATCATGCAACGCTCTCTCGCTCGAGGTTGCAGCTCAAAAGGGCAACATGATGAAGCGGAGCCCGCTCAGCGGCCACCGGTAAAAGCTTTTCGCGCGTTAGAATTTCTTCATCGCACAAGATTAAGCAATAGAAGCGCGGTTGATATGGTCGCGCATTATAGGGAGTTATTTATGAAAACGCTCATGACCGGGTTGCTCGCCATTGCGATGCTTTCCGCCAGCTTGTCATCCGTATTTGCCCTAGGTGGCTGCGGTCCGAATCGCCATCGCGCTTATGGCCAGTGCGTATGGGGCGGTCAAAATCAAGGCTGGTGTCTAAGACATACCGGCCATACCGCCGTTCGCATGCCAAACGGAAACCTGCGCTGCTTCAGGTAATTGCCGTCGGCATCGTGCGTTTTGCGCCGCACATAAAACCCGCCAGGCTTTGCAGCTAGGCGGCCTCATGCGAGCGTCGGCAAACTGGTCTGCGCGCACTTTCGAACATTGACGGCCTCAGCGGATTCGACGGGTGCCAGCAAGGCCGGGAAGGCCACGGATGGGCACATGCGGGCCGATATTCATCTGCATGGCCCTGCTCACAAAGCCATCGTCAAAACGAAGAGCAGCGTTGAGGGGCGGCTACACCGCTGGCGCAAATGGAAGAGTACGCTTAGCAGGCTGCTGAAAAATTGCGGTGCTTCAGGCGCGGAGAGAGTTGCTGCTGACTTTCCGAGAATGGCTTTGTCGATGATGACGGTCGGCGGATGTGGCTGTGATGAGCGACGCCTTAGGTGGCATCATGGTGTCATCTCCTCAATCAATTTCGGTAGTCTGACGAGGTTGTAGGCTGCGGCGGCGAAGGCGAAGGCCCAGCCCACGCGATCGACGCCGCGAAACTTCGTCTTGCGCTGCCCGGCGATGGTCTTCATCCAACCAAAGGCCTCCTCGATCCGTTTACGAATGCGCTGGCTCGCCGAATAGGCCTGATGGCGCGTTGTTCGCCGGTCGATGGTTGAACGCCGGCCGCTGATATTTTGCGCGATGTGCGGACGCACATTCATGGTTCGCAGTTCATTGACGAAATCGGCCGCGTCATAACCCTTGTCGGCGCCGAGCGTGATGGCTTTTGGCCGATCGGCGCGCGGCTCGATCATGGCCAGCGCCGCGATGCGTTCGCCATGGCCGTTGGCGGGCGTGAGACAGGCATCGACGATGAGGCCGCAACGGTTCTCCATCAAGGCGTGGCCGAGGAAAGCGAGTTTTGCTTCCATGCCCGGCCCCTTGCGATAAAGTCGGGCCTCGGGGTCAGTGGTCGAGGCATGTGTCTCGTTCGAGCGCTTCTCACCCTTGAAATCCGCCTCGGCGTTGCGGCCAGGACCTGACGGCGGCTGATCCCCTGAATCGTCCTTCGGCTTGAAGCTTTTCATCGAGGCCCAAGCCTCGATCAGCGTGCCATCGACGGAGAAATGATCCGACGAGATCAGCCTTTTGACGCGCGGCTGGGCCAGCACGGCGGCGAGGAACTTCGCGGCGATCGCCCCATCGAGCAGACGATCGCGGTTCTTGGAAAACACCGTCGCATCCCACACCGGATCGTCGATGGTGAGCCCGACAAACCAACGAAACAGTAAGTCGGTATCCAATCGCTCCATCAACTGGCGTTCCGAGCGAACTGAATAGAAAGCCTGCAACAGCATCGCCCGCAGCAGCCGTTCCGGCGGGATCGACGGACGGCCGACCTTCGAATAGAGCGCCGCGAAATCCGCCGCCAGGGCTCCGAGCGCCTCGTTGGCGATCGCGCGGATCACTCGCAACGGATGATCACGGCGCACCCGCGCCTCCAGATCAACATAACTGAAAAGCTGTCCCGAACCTTCGTCACTGCCGCGCATGCTGCTGTCTCCCAACGAAATGGAATCACGATCAGCCCCGCAAAGGAAGAGGGTTTTTCAGCAGCCTGTTAGTGGGATTCTTGTCAGCGTCGTCTTAAATTGAAAGGCCGCCAGGCTCTTTCGAGCTGGCGGCCTTCTTTGGCCAACCGAGCCGTACCGTGTGACTATCAGGACAGATTATTAGCGACCGCGTTGAACTTGGCCCCAATGTTGCCGCCAAGAGTGGTCAATGCGCCGATGATCACGACGGCGATCAGTCCGGCGATCAAGCCATATTCGATGGCCGTTGCGCCGGATTCGTCCTTTAAGAATAACACGCTGAATTTTCCCATTTCCCAATCTCCTAGGAAGCTTGAGCGCCAGCAGCGTTGGGCAAATATACTTGCCAATAGTTTAACTCGAACGGCAATGAAAGTATTGCCCAGTTGCCATGGCGTAAGGCTGTTCGCCTGGTTAAGGTTTATCACCCAATATGCGATCAGCCGACTTTAGGGATTGTTCACCTAGACCGATTCTCTGCGCTTGAAGTCTCAAAGCTTTGAAGAATGCTCAGTTTCTCAGGTGTCTTCATTAGGCATTTCGAAAACATTCGCTTAGGGAACAGATCACTTCCGCGTGAGACGATTAGAGATTCGAGTCATCGTCGCCCGCATGCCGGACGTTTACCAACCATTGTCAATCGGAAACGATTCAGTCAGCACATTGGTAGGGCGTTTTTCGAAGTGGAAGCTCAGTTAGTTAGACTGAATGTACCTAGCGAACTACCCGACCTCGACCATCAGCAATTCTTCGGCGACCTCGGAGAATATCATCGGCCCGACCCTGGAGCCGGTTGGACCTTACGCACCTTATCGTTATTGTCCCGACTCTCTCGATAAGCGATGCGTCTCGTTTCGCGACGAGACAGCTTATACGATGCGAGTTTCGTTAAATCCCTGCATCAACGTCTGATAATGCAGACGCGTAATGCAACTGCACACACTCACGCTGAAATGGGTGACAAGACTGCAACGTTTTTCTTCAAGATCTGCCACACTTTGCTTGAGGACGCGGGTAATCCGGGCTCGGAACGCATCGACCCCTGCACACGAAGACCCGGATCGTCAGACGCTGGGAGACCTCCTAAGTGGCCGCGTTTCCTGGTCTAAGGTTGCACCAGCGCTGTTGCTTCAGAATCCTCGATAGGACAGGGCGCTGCGCCAGCCGCCAAATCCTCATGCCCCTTGTTTGAGCGAAAGGCTGTTCGCAGGCTTATGCACGCTTCGTTGTACTGGAGCATTTGCTAGGCAGAAATCTAAGGAGCCAAATATATCAAATAAAAACAGGCATGTATGTCGCTAATTTGGCGGAGAGGGGGGGATTCGAACCCCCGATAGGCTTGCACCTATGCCGCATTTCGAGTGCGGTGCATTCAACCGCTCTGCCACCTCTCCAGCGCGGGTTGCGGTTTGCACCGCCTAGCACGCACACCCCGGCCTTACAAGACTCGGAAAAATTGCCGCCGGAGAGAACCACGGTGCCGGCTGAGCCGTATTCCTATGCGGCGGGATAGGCGTCTCGTCGGGAGGTTTCAGGTGAACACATCCGACCCTACGGAGCGGCCGGGGAGCGACTGGCCGAAAAGGCTCGCGCTCGGCTTCGTTTTCTTATGGTTCTTTGTCGGCGGGATCGCGCATTTCGCTTTCACCGCGCGCGAGATGGAAATCGTCCCACCGCTATTTCCGGCACATCGCGCCTTGGTCCTGATCAGCGGCGTTTGCGAACTGCTCGGCGCGGCGGGCCTGCTCGTGACGCGGACACGTCACGCGGCGGGCTGGGGCCTCATTGGGCTGACGCTCGCCGTCACGCCGGCGAATGTCTTCATGTGGCAGTACGCCGACAAATATCCGGTGGTCCCCACTTGGGCGCTCACGCTACGGCTGCCGTTTCAGCTTGTGCTGCTATTCCTGATCTATTGGTCGACACGTCCGCCGGAGGCAGCTTAGCGCCCTATTCCGGCTCGTCGCCCTGCATGAAAAGGCCGAATTGCTGCGGCCGCGCCGGGGCGTCGAGGCCAAGATGCTCGAAGGCGCGGGGCGTCAGCAACCGGCCGCGCGGCGTCCGTTGCAGAAAGCCTTGCTGGATCAGATAGGGCTCGATGATGTCCTCGATCGCGTCGCGCGGCTCAGAGAGCGCCGCGGCCAGCGTTTCGATCCCGACCGGACCGCCGCCAAAGCTCGATGCGATCAGGCCGAGATAGCGCCGGTCCATCGTATCGAGGCCGATGGCATCCACATCGAGCGCCTGCAAAGCGCGGTCGGCAACGGCGCGAGTGATGCCCTGTTTCGCCGCGCCGACCTCGGCAAAGTCGCGCACGCGGCGCAGCAGGCGTCCGGCGACACGCGGCGTGCCGCGGGCGCGTTTGGCGATCTCGTTGGCTCCGTCGTCGGTGATCGCGATGCCGAACAAACGCGCATTGCGGCGGACGATCGTCTCAAGTTCGGCGGTATTGTAAAAGTCGAGCCGGACGGGGATGCCGAAACGGTCGCGCAGCGGCGTCGTCAGCAGGCCCGCCCGTGTCGTCGCGCCGATCAGCGTGAATTTGGCGAGGTCGATCTTCACCGAACGCGCGCCGGGGCCGGTGCCGACCATCAGATCGAGCTGAAAATCCTCCATCGCGGGATAGAGAATTTCCTCCACTGCGGGATTGAGCCGGTGAATCTCGTCGATAAAGAGCACGTCGCGCTCTTCGAGCGCCGTCAATTGTGCCGCGAGGTCGCCCCCTTTGGCGATCACCGGGCCGGAGGTTGAACGGAAGTTCACGCCGAGTTCGCGCGCGACGATTTGCGCCAGGGTCGTCTTGCCGAGGCCCGGCGGCCCGACAAAAAGCACATGATCGAGCGGGTCGCGCCGAGCCTTGGCCGCTTCGATGAAAATCTTGAGATTGCGGCGCGCATTTTCCTGGCCGGTGAAATCGGCGAGCACCAGCGGACGCAGTGAGGCGTCGTGGTCCTCGGCGGCTTCTTCCGGCGCGACCAGGCGGCGCGGTTCACTCACGGGCAGTTCCCGAACGGGCGTTCGCCGAATCGCGGACGCGTGAAGAGCGCCAGCCTATCATGGGGCAGGGTCCGGCGTCTTTTCCGGCCAGCGGCAAAGGTCCTCGATCAGGCAGCGCCAACATTGCGGCTTACGCGCCTGGCAAATGTAGCGTCCATGCAGGATCAGCCAATGATGCGCGTGCTGTTTGTAGGCGTCGGGGATGATTTTCTCCAATCCTTCCTCGACGGCCTCCGGCGTCTTGCCGGGGGCGAGGGGAATGCGGTTCGAGACCCGGAACACATGCGTATCGACGGCGATCGTCGGCTGGTCGAAGGCATTGTTGAGCACGACATTCGCGGTCTTCCGGCCAACGCCGGGCAAGGTCTCCAATTCTTCGCGGGTGCGCGGCACCTCGCTGCCGAAACGCTCGATCAAAGCACGCGAGAGGCCGATGATGTTCTTGGCTTTGGCGCGATAGAGGCCGATCGTCTTGACGAGATCGCGGACCTTGTCTTCGCCGAGCGCCAGCATTTTCTCCGGTGTGTCCGCGAGGGCGAAGAGGGCGGGCGTGGCCTTGTTGACGCCGGCGTCGGTGGCTTGCGCCGAGAGCACCACGGCAATCAGCAAAGTGAACGGATTTTTGTAGAGCAATTCGCCGCGCGGATGCGGATTCGCGGCGGCGAACCGCTGGAATATTTCAAGCACCGCCTCGGGCGGCACCGGCTTGGGCCAGCGGGTACCGCGTGGCCTGCTCGCGCGCGCCGCCGGAGCTTTCGCCGTCGGTTTCGGCCTGATTTTGGAGGCTTTGGCTCCGGCGGTTTTCGTGTTGGAGACTTTCGTTCTGGTGATCCGGGCCATTTGCGGTTTATAAAGTTTAGCGGAAGCTAGGAGAAGAGCGCGCCGCATGGACGACGGCCTGATCCACACCATCGCACAAGCAGCGGCACCGCAAAGCGCCGAATTGCAAGAACGCGACGTGCAAGATCCCGCGGCGCAGCGGATTTATGCTGTCCGTTTGCACCCGCATCGCTCCTTGAGCGAACGGAATTTTTGGATTCTGCTTTGCGTTTTTTCGGTGATCAGCTTTGCGACGACCGTTCCGTTCGTCGTGATGGGCGCCTGGCCCGTCGCCGGCTTCATGGGCCTCGATGTGGCGATCTTCTATTTTGCGTTCCGGGCCAATTTCCGCGCCGCGAAGGCGTACGAAGATGTGATGGTCACGCCGCTCGATCTGTCGCTGGAAAAGGTTTCAGCCAAGGGTGCGCGGGCCGAATGGCACTTCAATCCGTCATGGGTCTCTTTGCACAAGGAAACCCATGACGAATATGGCGTGCAGAAGGTTGCGCTCGTGTCGCGCGGACGCAGCATCGAAGTCGGCAATTTCCTGGGCCCCGATGAGAAGGCGCAGGTCGCCAATGATCTGTCGCTGGCGCTGGCCGAAGCCCGCCGGGGCCCGCGCTATTCGGACTGATCTCTCAGTAGGGCGCGCAATAGAATGGCGGCGGGCTCGCAAAGACGACGCGCGACGGCGCCGGGCAATCGACGCCGCAGGGTGTTCCGTTAACCGAGCGCGTGAGATCGGCAAGCGATGCGTAGCTGCCGTCCCATTGCTGGTAATTGCTCATTTTGACCACCAAACCAGGGCCGGCGGGCCAGCAGCGCGGCGGCGCACGATGGTGAAAATGAGCAGAGGCCGGCATCGCCGCGCCCGCGACGAAGGCTGCAGCGATAAGACAACGCACGATCGTTTGCATCAAAACCTCCCGGCGAACCAACGCCACAGCAACGCGGCAAGAATAGCTTAGCTCCGTATATAAGCGATTATGTGAAACTGGCAGCCGGGTCGATTTCAGATGTTCGCGAACATCGCTTCCGTAACCGCGGTTTCGGTTAGGCTGAAATCGGTCATTGCGCACGCCGGCAAAACACCATTTTGCCTGTGTGGTCTGGCACTTAGGCCCAAGCGCTGCCTTGCGTCGAAAAATGACCCGCTTATATACGACCTCATCTTGCGCCCTCCTGCGGCGCTACCACATTGACTTCTATCGGGGACCGGGCGGCCTTTACCCGTCCGCCCATTGCTGGATCGCTTCGGGATCCAACCGGTCTTGCGGCTCGAAAGGACAAACGACATGGCTAAAGTTATCGGCATCGACCTTGGCACCACCAATTCATGCGTAGCGGTGATGGAAGGGACGACGCCCAAAGTTATCGAGAATGCGGAAGGCGCCCGCACCACGCCCTCCATCGTCGCGTTTACCGATGATGGCGAGAGGCTCGTCGGCCAGCCGGCCAAGCGCCAGGCGGTCACCAATCCGGAACGCACTTTCTTTGCAATCAAGCGGCTCATCGGCCGCCCCTTCGACGACCCGATGACCAAGAAGGACATCGGCCTCGTTCCCTACAAGATTATCAAGGCCCCGAACGGCGACGCCTGGGTGCAGGCCGACGGCAAGCAATATTCGCCCTCGCAGATTTCGGCTTTCATTCTGCAGAAGATGAAGGAAACCGCCGAGGCCTATCTCGGCCAGCCGGTCTCTCAGGCCGTCATCACCGTTCCCGCTTACTTCAATGATGCTCAGCGTCAGGCGACCAAAGACGCCGGCAAGATCGCGGGCCTCGAAGTTCTGCGCATCATCAACGAGCCGACGGCGGCGGCGCTCGCCTATGGGCTCGACAAGAAGAGCACCGGCACGATCGCGGTCTATGACTTGGGCGGCGGCACGTTCGACGTCTCGATCCTTGAGATCGGCGACGGCGTGTTTGAAGTGAAGTCGACCAACGGCGACACGTTCCTTGGCGGCGAAGATTTCGACAATCGCATTGTCGATTACCTCAACGACGAGTTCAAAAAAGAGACGGGCATCGACCTGAAGAAGGACAAGCTCGCTCTGCAGCGCCTGAAAGAGGCGGCGGAAAAGGCGAAAGTCGAACTCTCGTCGGCGACGCAGACCGAAATCAACCTGCCTTACATCACTGCTGATGCGTCGGGTCCGAAACATCTGACCTTGAAGCTGACGCGCGCTAAACTCGAAGCTCTGGTTGACGATCTCATCCAGCGCACCGTCGAGCCGTGCCGCAAGGCGTTGAAGGATGCCGGTCTCACGGCCGGCGAAATCAACGAAGTCGTCCTCGTCGGCGGCATGACCCGTATGCCGAAAGTCCAGGAAGTCGTGAAAAGCTTCTTCGGCAAGGAGCCGCACAAGGGTGTCAATCCGGACGAAGTTGTCGCAATCGGCGCAGCGATTCAGGCCGGCGTCCTGCAGGGCGACGTCAAGGATGTGCTGCTGCTCGACGTGACCCCGTTGTCGCTCGGTATTGAGACTTTGGGCGGCGTGTTCACGCGGCTCATCGATCGCAATACGACGATCCCGACCAAGAAGAGCCAGGTGTTCTCGACCGCGGAAGACAATCAGACTGCGGTGACGATCCGCGTCTTCCAAGGCGAGCGCGAAATGGCGGCCGACAACAAGATGCTCGGCCAGTTCGATCTCGTCGGCATTCCGCCGGCACCGCGCGGCGTTCCGCAGGTCGAAGTCACATTCGACATTGACGCCAACGGCATCGTCAATGTGACGGCGAAGGACAAGGCGACCAATAAAGAGCAGCAGATCCGCATCCAGGCGTCGGGTGGCCTCAGCGAGGCTGACATCGACAAAATGGTGAAGGATGCCGAGCTGCATGCGGCGGAAGACAAGACGCGGCGTGAACTGGTCGACGTCAAGAACCATGGCGAGGCGATGATCCATACGGCGGAGAAAACGCTCAGCGAATATGGCGACAAGGTTTCGCAAGCCGACAAGAGCGCGGTCGAATCCGCAGTCGCGGGGCTGAAGACGGCGCTTGAAGGTGAGGACGCCGAGTCGATCAAGGCGCGCACCGAGGATCTGGTGCAGGCCTCAATGAAGCTCGGCGAAGCCATGTATAAGGCCCAGGGCGAGGCGGGCCCGGCTGCGGGTGCCGGCTCCGAGGGCGGCACGGAGGACGATGTCATCGATGCTGACTTCAAGGAAGTCGGCGACGACAAGAAATCGGCCTGATTATGCACGGCGCACGGAAATAGCGGAGAGGCCAGGCGGAATCGCCTGGCCTTTTTGCGTTCGCGTGCAGGTGGTGTTTCGGCGGCCGTGGCTTATCTGTTGACTCACGTCATTCAGGAAGCCGGCCCGGCTCGGTGATCGGGCTGAATCGACTACAGTTTAGAGAAGGAGCGCCGCGGGGGCGGCGCAGGGACAGATAAGCAATGGGCAAGGTCTGCTTTTACGAGACCCTTGGCGTGTCACGGACATGCACCGAGGTGGAGTTGAAATCGGCTTTCCGTAAAGCCGCGATGCAATTTCATCCAGACCGCAACCCCGGCGACACGACCTGCGAGGTCAAGTTCAAGGAGGTCAACGAGGCCTATCAATGTCTCTCCGATCCGCAGAAACGCTCGGCCTACGATCGCTTCGGCCATGCCGCGTTTGAGCAGGGCAACGGCTTTGCCAACGGCGCGAGTGACGGTTTCGGCGCCTCGATGGGAGATATTTTCGATGATCTTTTCGGCGATGTGATGGGCCGCCGTGCCGGTCGCGGCAATGGCGCCACGCGCGGCTCGGACCTGCGCTACAATCTCGAAATCACGCTCGAGGAAGCCTTCGCTGGCAAGACCGCCAATCTGACGTTGCCGACGTCAATTGCCTGCACGGCCTGCTCGGGCTCGGGCGCCAAGCCGGGCGCCAAGCCACGTCCCTGCGCAACCTGCGGTGGCTATGGCCGGGTGCGGGCGCAGCAGGGCTTCTTCTCGATCGAGCGCACCTGCCCGCATTGCCACGGCCAGGGCGAAGTGATCGACAATCCCTGCACGACCTGCTCAGGCACCGGACGCGTGACGCGCGAGCGCAATCTTGCGGTCAACATTCCCGCCGGCGTCGAGGACGGCACCCGCATCCGTCTGGCGGGCGAAGGCGAGGCGGGCGTGCGCGGCGGCCCGGCTGGCGACCTCTACATTTTCATCGCAACGAAGCCGCACCCGTTTTATCAGCGCGACGGTGCCGACCTCTTCTGCCGCGTACCGATCTCGATGGTGCAGGCGGCGCTCGGCGGCGAAATCGCGGTGCGGACGATCGACAGCAGCGAGAGCCAGGTGAAGTTGCCCGAGGGCACACAGTCCGGCAAACAATTCAAAGTCCGCAACAAGGGCATGCCGGTGCTGCGTTCGCGCGAGGTCGGAGATCTCTACATTCAGGTCAACGTCGAGACGCCGCAAAATCTGACAAAGCGGCAGCGCGAACTTCTGGCCGAATTCGAGTCCCTCTCGTCGAACAATACGCATCCGGAATCGTCTGGCTTCTTTGCCAAGATGAAGGACTTCTTCGAAAACCTCGGCAATTAGGGCGGCAGGACGTCATGCGAAGCATGGCTTGCTTGACGCTGGCGGGCAGGTCGGCGACTTTGCGCCGCGCATAGTTTCGTTCCAAGGCGACCCGTGACCCAGCCATCAGCCGTGAAGCCGCAAAACCGCCGCGCCGATGCCGCGCAATTTCTGCGGACCTGGGCGGGGAATCCTCTCCTGCTCGGTGCCGTGACGCCCTCAGGACCGGCGCTCGCCGCTGCGATGGCGGCCGAGGTCGATCCGGTGCGTCCCGGCCCGGTGATCGAGCTTGGCCCCGGCACCGGCGTCATGACCGAGGCGCTGCTCAAGCGCGGCCTCGCGCCGGAAAGGCTCTTTCTTATCGAATATGAGCCGGGATTCTGCGATTTGCTTCGCGCCCGGTTTCCCGGCGTCAATGTCGTTCAGGGTGACGCCTATACATTGCGGGCGACGCTCGGCGCGCGACTGACCGAGGCGCCCACGGCCGTTGTCTCCAGCCTGCCGCTCATCACCCGGCCGGAGGCACAGCGCGCGGCTTTGCTTGCCGAGGCTTTCGATCTCATGACGCCGGACGGGCCGTTCGTGCAATTCTCCTACAGCCTGTTTTCGCCCATGCCGTTGAAATTGGCGCCGCGGAATCGGCTTGCAACATCGCCCTGGATCTGGCGCAACGTGCCGCCCGCGCGAGTCTGGGTCTATCGCCGTGCCGGAGCCGTGGCATGAGCGCGATCAAAACATCCGACCGACTGATCGTTGCCCTCGATTTTCCGGAGGTCGCGCAGGCGCGTGCACTCGTCGCGACGCTTGGCGACAGCGTGTCCTTTTACAAGATCGGTATGGAACTCGCCTATGGCGGCGAAGGGTTCGCGCTCGCCGATGAACTCGCGGCGCAGGGTAAGAAAATTTTCTTCGACCTCAAGTTGCACGATATTCCCAACACGGTGAAGCGGGCGACGGCGCAGATCGCACGCCGGGGCGCCACGTTTCTGACGGTCCATGCCTTCCCGCAGACCATGGCGGCGGCGAAAGAAGGCGCGGCCGGTAGCGACCTCAAATTGCTGGCGGTGACGGTGCTCACCTCCTACGACGACGATGATCTCGCGGAGGCCGGGTATCGCTTTCCAGTCCGCGATCTCGTCCCGCATCGTGCGCAACAGGCGCAAGCGCTCGGCATCGACGGGCTCGTGGCCGCGGCCTCGGAAGCTGCTGAGCTTCGCCGCGCGATCGGGCCGGAGATGATCCTGGTGACGCCGGGAATTCGCCCAGCGGGCGGCGAGGCGGGCGATCAAAAACGCATTGCGACGCCAGCGGCGGCAATCGCGGCGGGGGCGAACTATCTTGTGGTGGGGCGGCCGATTACGGAGGCGACCGATCCGCGCGCTGCAGCCGAGGCGATTCAGCACGAAATCGCCACGGCGCAGTGAGAGCTACGCGCGATACTCCAACGCAAACGCAACTTTAACGCAACGCCACAACTGGGTGACCGAGGGCAAGCACAAGCGAACGTACATCCGGCTCGCCTGCCCGGCGCGCTGCCGGAAGCTTCCCTGGTCGAAGAAAACCCTAACGAGACTCTGTGACCCGGCCGTGACAGGCATTCTCGCGGCAGAACTTTTCATTCGCTCGGGGCCCCCTTATAGACGGCGGCAATCCTGGAGGCTGAAATGAGTGATATGCGGCTCATCGTTGCGGGTGCGGCAGGCCGCATGGGCTGCGCCATCATCGATCTCATCGCGAAGACACCGGGGGTCACCCTCGCCGCGGCGCTGGATCGGCCCGATAGCCCTGCTCTGGGTCAGGATGCAGGCATTTACGCTGGCTGCGGCCATCTCGGCGTCGAGATTTCAAGCGACCCGCTGACGGCCGCGCTTGAAGCCGACGGCATCATCGATTTTTCGTCGCCACATCTCAGCGTCGAACTCGCCGCTCTCGCCGCACAGGCGCGTATGATCCATATCATAGGCACGACGGGTCTTTCCGGCGAGGATCACCAAAAAATTGGGGCCGCGAGCCATCACGCCACGATCGTCCAATCCGGCAATATGAGTCTGGGTATCAATCTGCTCGCCGGTCTTGTCGAAAAGGTCGCGCGTGCGCTGGGGCCGGAGTTCGATATCGAAATCGTCGAAATGCACCATCGGATGAAAGTCGACGCGCCCTCGGGAACCGCGCTTCTGCTCGGCGAAGCAGCCGCGCGCGGCCGCGATGTTTCGCTCGATGAGCAATCGGTGCGCAGCCGCGATGGCCACACCGGCAAGCGCAATGAAGGCACGATTGGCTTTGCGGCGTTGCGCGGTGGCACGGTTGTCGGCGACCATTCGGTGATTTTCGCCGGTCCGGGCGAGCGGCTCGAACTCAGTCATAAGGCAGAGGATCGAACCATTTTCGCGCGCGGCGCGTTGCGCGCAGCGGTCTGGGCGCGCGGGCGCAAGCCCGGCCTCTATTCGATGGCCGACGTGCTCGGCTTGAAGTAGGAACCTTTCATGCAGCGGCTTCTCGTTCTCGTGCGGCACGGCCAGAGCGAATGGAATCTCAGGAACCTGTTCACCGGCTGGAAGGATCCGGGGTTGACGGCCCGCGGCGTCGCCGAGGCGCGACACACCGGTGGCGCGTTGAAGGCAGAGGGATTAGGTTTCGATAAAGCTTTCACCTCCGAGCTTTCACGCGCGCAAAAGACACTCGGATTGATTCTCGAAATGCTCGGCACGCCGGACGTGCCGACGCTGCGCGACCTGGCGTTGAACGAGCGCGATTATGGCGATCTCTCTGGCCTCAATAAGGACGAGGCACGCCAGCGCTGGGGCGAAGAGCAGGTGCATCTATGGCGCCGCTCCTACGACGTGCCGCCGCCGGGCGGCGAAAGCCTGAAAGATACGATCGCCCGCGTCCTTCCCTATTATTGTCAGCAGATTTTGCCGTGTGTTCTGCGTGGTAAGCGCACGCTCGTTGTCGCGCACGGCAACTCCCTGCGCGCTTTACTCATGGTGCTCGATCAACTAACCCCTGACACGATTCTCGATGCCGAAATCGCAACCGGCGCGGCCTTGGTCTACCATCTCAATCCAGATGCGACGGTGGCGACGAAGAAAGTCCTCTCACCACATATCGATTTACTCTGATGTTGCGGTTCACCAATCACCATGAATGGCTGCGGCTCGATGGTGACATTGCACTGATTGGCATCACCTCCTATGCGGCGCGTGCGGCCGGGACTTTTATCTCTGCCGAACTGCCGAAACTGGGTACGATCGTAAAGAAGGGCGAGCGCACCGCGCTTCTCGTCTCGGTCACGATAGCATTCGAGGTCATGGCGCCGGCCGATGGCGAAGTCATCGAAGTGAATACCGACGTCATTGCCATGCCATCGCGTGTCAACGCCGATCCGCAAGGTAACGGCTGGCTCTTCCGTCTCTGCATCAATGACGCGGCCCTGCTTGATGGATTGATGGACGAAGATGCTTACACGCAATTCACCGCGGCGGGCCAGCGGCCGGTGTCATGACGCTGTTCGCCGGGCAGCGCGAAACCTTTGCTGACGGACTTGTTTATGTGCCCGGCTATTTGGCTGAAGCCGAGCAGCGGGCTTTATTGCGAGACATCGAAGCCGTCATTGCCGCCGCGCCTTTGTTTCAGCCACGGATGCCGAAAACCGGCAAGCCATTCTCGGTCGAGATGACGAATTGCGGGCCGCTCGGCTGGATATCGGATCGAGATGGCGGTTATCGCTATCAGGCAACGCATCCCGAAACCGGTTTGCCATGGCCGCCGATTCCAGCGTTAGCAATCAAAGCCTGGAACGAACTTGGCGCGTACGTGCATGCGCCTGAAGCCTGCCTCGTGAATGTCTACGGGACCGCGGCGCATATGGGGTTGCATCAGGATAAAGACGAAAATGATTTGAGGGCGCCGGTCGTCTCACTGTCGCTCGGCGAATCCTGCGTTTTCCGATGGGGCGGGACGTCGCGCGGCGGCCCGACGCAATCCATCGTCCTCGCGTCCGGGGATGCCGTGGTATTAACTGGAAAAGCGCGCTTAGCATTTCACGGCGTTCCGCGCATCTCGAGGGGAACGTCCGATCTTCTTCGGGAGCGCCGTATCAATCTCACGCTCAGACGTGTGACCGCGCCATAGTCGGCCTAAAGTACGATGGCACAGCGATCGATTGCGATCGCCGTGCCATTGGCCGCCTGCTTAATGATGCAAGAACAGCGCAAGCAAAATGATGACGGGGATCGGAATACCGATCAGCCAAAGCAACAGTCCTTTACCGAGACCCATTGTCTGTCCTCCTTCAAATTATGGCGGAATAACGGGGTCGGAGCCGTTTCGGTTCCGTGTGAAGGTGCGCAGGCCCAAGCGGAACTTTTTGAGGAAAGAATTGTTTTGCCGAAGGGTAATACCAGCGGCCCGAGGGGATGACTCGGGTGGGGATTCCCAAGGGTGCGAAATTCTGATTCGATCGGCGACGGTGGAATTGGAGGCGTGTGATGGCTGGGATTGCAGTGACTCGTCTGGATTTGTCAGCGTCTGAGCTGCGGCAGGCGTCAGCGCGATCGAAGAACGCGGCGGCCGCACGGCGGATGCTGGCGCTGGCGCTGGTGATGGAAGGGGCGGATCGAACGACAGCAGCGCGCAATTGTGGGATGGATCGGCAGACGCTGCGCGATTGGGTTCATCGGTATAATTCGGACGGACTTGCCGGCCTGGAAAACAAGATCCCGCCGGGCCGCTCATCGAGGCTGACGGCTGAGCAGAAGCAAGGCTTGATCGCGTTGGTGGAGGCGGGTCCGCAGGCCGGCAAAGACAAAGTCGTGCGGTGGCGGCGCGCTGATTTGCGGGATCGGCTTAAGCAGGATTTCGGGCTCGTCTTGCACGAACGCACGGTTGGAAAGCTTCTCGACGCACTTGGCTATCGCCGGCTTTCGGTACGTCCATTCAACCCCAAGGCGGACCCGGCCGCGCAGGAGGTTTTTAAAAAGAGTTCGCAGCCAATGTAGCCGCGGCTTTACCCGAACACGCGCGCGGTAAGCCGATCGAGATCTGGATGCAGGACGAAGCGCGGGTCGGACAACAAGGCACACTGACGCGGGTCTGGGCAAAGCGCGGCAGCCGTCCGCCTGCACCACGCGATCAGCGCAGGATCTGGGCCTATATCCTGGGTGCGGCGTGTCCGGCGAAGCGAGAGGCGGTGGGCGTGGTGCTGCCCTTTCTCAACGCTCGGTCTGTCTCGGTCCACCTCGATCTTATTGGTCGCAAAGTTGCGGACGACGCCCACGCGGTCCTGGTTCTCGACGGGGCCGGATTTCACATCGCAAAAGATTTGAATGTTCCGGCAAATATGACGCTGATGAAGCTTCCAGCCTATTCGCCCGAATTGAACCCGATTGAAAATGTCTGGGAATATCTGCGCGGCAACAAGCTTTCGAATACGGTGTACGAAACCTACGACGAGAGCGTATCTACGTGCTGCGACGCCTGGAACTTCTTTGCCAACGATCACGAACGGGTGGCCTCGATAACCACCCGGTCATGGGCAACGGTCAAAACCTAGGGCCGTTGGTATCAGCTACGCTGTGAGTATTCTATTATGAAGGATGTATTTTCAAAATTTGCCGCGTGGTGCGCGCATATCGCCGGCCATCCCATGGCGTTCGTCATTTCCACGCTATTGATTGTCGTCTGGGCAGTGCTCGGGCCCATCTATCATTATTCGGATACGTGGCAGCTCGTCGCTAATACGGCAACGAGCATCATCACGTTCCTCATGGTGTTCGTGATTCAAAATTCGCAGAACCGCGACGGCGCCGCGATTCAGGCGAAGCTCGACGAACTCATTCGCGCCGGCGATGCCGAGAACAGGTATGTGGGCATCGATCTTCTGACTGAGGACGAAGTCGGCGAATTGCGCGAAAGAAGCGCTGCGCGCGCCAAAAAGGAGACGCGCACCGACGACGTCACAGGGCAAGCCTAAAGCCCTGCCACGTCGTTTGGATTAGCTTGCCGATTTGGCACCGCCGCGCGAAATGCCCACTTTGGCGGGACGCAGCATACGATCGCCGATCGTATAGCCATCCTCGACCACCTTCACGACGGTGCCGTTTGGAACCGTTTCGTCGGGGACTTCAAAAAGGGCCTCGTGCAGATTGGGATCGAACTTGGTGCCGAGCGGCTCCATTTTCTTGGCGCCATGGCGCGCGAGGCGCGAGATGAAATCGCGCTCAATGACTTCGATGCCGCCGATCAGCGTCGTGATCGCGCTATCCGTGCTCTTGTGCAATTCGTCGGGAATGTTCTCGACGGCGCGCCGCAGATTGTCGGCGAAGCTCAGCATGTCGCGGGCGAAGCTGGAGACGCCGTAGAGTTTGGCGTCCGCCACCTCCTTCTCGGTGCGGCGGCGCATGTTTTCCATATCCGCAAGCGTGCGCAGGAGCCGGTCTTTCAGTTCGCCGTTTTCGCGCTGTAGATTTTGCAGGACAACGAAGGGATCCTGGTTGCCCTCCGCCGTCGACGGCGCTTCGCCATCCGCGGCGGAAAAATTGGTTTCGGGTAATGTTTCGTCGGGCATGGGGGTCCGCTTGCTCGTCAATCGATGGGTGGGCGCTGGCGCGCGATTTTGGAATTACTGCCGATATCAGGGTTCAAGCGGCGGAAATCAAGCCGCCGTCTCGTCTCCTTCTCCTTGGGAGGTAGCTGAGGCCGGTGCGGGTTTGGCCGCCCCGGGCCCGCGGCTGGGGAAGGCGTCGAGAAGCTTCTGGCGGATGGAGGCCCTTCGCCCGCTCGTGGTGATTTTGGCGCCGGTCAAATCGGTCACATAGAACACGTCGGCAGCCTTCTCGCCGAAGGTCACGATATGGGCCGAGCCAATGTTGAGGTTCAGCCGAGAGAGAATGTCCGTGATCGAATAGAGCAGGCCCACTCTGTCGCGGCCCGAGACTTCAATGACGGTATAACGATTCGACAATTCGTTATCGATCGAAACCTGCGGCGGCACGCTGAAGGGCGTTCCCTTGGCCGCCGCCGCCGCGCTTTTGGCCGCGACGAGATCGGCGAGGCGGATCTGGCCACGCAAGGCTTGCTCGATTGCCAAAGCAATCCGCTCGCCCCGGCGAATCTCATCGTCATCACGCTCGAAGGTTCGCGAAACGAAAAAAGAATCGAGTGCCATGCCGTCATTGGTCGTGAAAATTTGCGCGTCGACAATATTCGCCCCGGCCGCGGCGCAGGCGCCGGCAACAATCGAGAGCAAACGCGGATGGTCCGGCGCAATGAGCGTGATCTCGCTCACGCTGCGGAAGGCGTCCGTCTGCACATCGATGATCGGTTCGAGCCGATTCGCTGTGCAGCGGGTCAGAAGTTGCGCATGACGGGTCTTTCGTGACGGATCGACCCGCAGCCAATAGGCCTGCGGAAAGCGCGCCGCATAAGCGTCGAATTCGGTGTCGGACCAGGTCGGCAATTGCGCGTGCAGTTCGGCCTTGGCCTTCTCGATCCGCTCGGTTCGCTCGGTCTTGCTGTGGCCGCCGGCGAGGACGATCTGCGTCTCGAGAAAGAGAGTGCGTAGCAGCTCACCCTTCCAGCCATTCCAGACGCCGGGGCCGACGGCCTGGATGTCGCAGACCGTCAAGATGAACAGCATCTTCAGCCGTTCGATCGTCTGTACGCGGGCCGCGAAAGTTTCGATCGTCCGCCGATCGGCAAGATCGCGCCGCTGCGCGGTATCCGACATGACAAGGTGATTTTCGATCAGCCAGACGACGGTCTCTGTCTCTGCCGGCGTCAGACCGAGGCGAGGGCAAAGATGGCGCGCGACCGCAGCGCCCGCAATCGAATGATCTTCCATCCGGCCCTTGGCGACGTCATGCAGAAAGACGGCGACATAGAGCGCCCGGCGTTTTTCGATCGACGATATGATCGTGTCGGTCAACGGCAGATCGTCGCGGTGGCGGTGCGCGTCGATGTCGGCGAGAAACCCCAACGCGCGCAGCAGATGCTCGTCAACCGTGTAATGATGATACATGTTGAACTGCATCATCGCGACGATACGGCCGAAAGGCGGAATGAAGCGGCCAAGCACGCCCGCTTCGTTCATCAACCGCAACACCGCTTCCGGCGATTTTCGCGACGAGAGAATGTCGAGAAAAAGACGGTTTGCCTCGGGGTTTTCGCGCAGCTGTGCGTCGATCAGATAAAGATGCGAGATGGCAAGATGCGCGAGATCTGGATGCAGCGCGACACTATCCCGGTCCGCCAGCCAGAACATGCGGATGAGGTTGACAGGGTCATTTGTGAAGACATCCGGCCGTGCCGCTTTCAGCCGTCCGTTCTCGACGGCAAAGCCCATACTTGTGATGCGCTTGTCCTGGCGGCGTATCCTTATATGAAACCGGTCGAGCATAGCCGGGGGCTTGGCATGGCGTTCTTCCAGCGCTGCGCTCAGCACAGCGGTCAGGTCGCCGACTTCCTTCGCAATGAGGAAGTAATGTTTCATGAAACGCTCGATGCCGGACAGGCCACCGCGGCCCGCATAGCCCAGCCGTTCGGCGATCGGGCGCTGCATGTCGAAGCTCAGGATTTCCTCGGGGCGGCCGGCCAGAAAATGCATGTGGCAGCGCACGAGCCACAGAAATTCCTCGCACCGCAGAAAGCGCCTGTATTGGCGCGGCGTGAACAGCCCCGCAGCCACGAGATCCGACGCCTCGCGCATGCGATAGACATATTTGGCGATCCAAAAAAGTGAATTGAGATCGCGCAGGCCGCCTTTGCCTTCCTTGACGTTGGGTTCGACGAGGTAGCGCGACTGGCCTTCCTTGGAAATCCTCGTGTCGCGCTCGGCGAGCTTGGCGACGACGAATTCGCGCGGATTATGCTGCACGATTTCCTTGTCGAAGCGGCTGTACATATCGGCAAAGAGTTTTTCGTCGCCGAGGATAAAGCGGGCTTCGAGCAGCGCGGTGCGAACCGTCATGTCGCGCCGCGACTGGACGAGGCATTCATCGACCGAGCGGGTCGAATGGCCGACCTTCTGCTTCAGGTCCCAGAGCAGATAGAGCACGGCTTCGGTCACCCGCTTGCCCCAATTGTCGTCATCCGAGGGCAGCAGGAAAAGCAGATCGATGTCGGAGCCGGGCGCCAGCGTCGCGCGACCATAGCCGCCGACAGCGGCGATCACGAGGCTCCGGGCTGCGGCTGAGGGCGCGGGATGAAGATAGGTCACCGCGAATGCGTGCAAAGCACGGATCAGCTCGTCTTCAAGCTTGGAGAGATTGCCGGCGCAGGCGAGGCCGCCACGCGTCGCATCGAGAACTTCACGCGCGCGGGTGCGTCCGGCCTCAAGCGCATCGCGGAAAAGCCCCAGAGCGAGATTGCGCAGCCCGTCTGGCGCCATGCCGGCGGCATGGGCCTCGGAGATGGCTTTGGCGATCCCGGCACGATCGAAAAGCTGGCCGGGGCTCAATGCAGCGCGGCGCGGCCTCTGGATTGGCGAGGTGACCTCGCTGACGCTCATTCTGTGGCTCCCCTTCGCCGGGCGGCAAGTTTTGCCTCGATCGCATTCCAGATGGTCGCGGCGACATCGGGACCGCCGGTCTTGGCGATCGCGCGGAGTCCGGTCGGCGAGGTGACGTTGATTTCGGTAAGATAGCCGTCGATCACGTCAATCCCTACGAAAAGCAGGCCGCGGCGTTCCAGTTCCGGACCAATAAACGCGCAAATTTCCTTTTCGCGCGGGGTGAGTTCGGTCGCCGCTGCGGCGCCACCCCGCACCATATTGGCGCGGATATCGTTTTCGGCCGGAACCCGGTTCACCGCACCGGCCGCAATACCATCGACCAGGATGATCCGTTTATCGCCTTTGGCCACCTGCGGCAAAAATTCCTGCGCGACCCACGGCTCCTTGAAGGTCGTGGCGAAAAGGTCGTAGAGGGAGCCGAAATTTGGATCCTTGCGCGTGAGTTTGAAAACCGCCGCGCCGCCGTGGCCATGCAGAGGCTTCACGACGATCTCGCCGTGTTGTTCCAGAAAGGCGGCGATCGCCGCCTTGTCGCGGCTGATCAAGGTCGCCGGCATGAATTGCGGAAAGTCCATCACAAACAGCTTCTCGGGTGCGTTGCGCACGGCGGCCGGATCGTTGACGACCAGCACATGCGCCGGCAATTGCTCGAGAAGATGGGTCGAGGTGATATAGCCGAGATCGAACGGCGGATCTTGCCGCAGCAGCACGACGTCGGCGCTGGCGAGTTCGAGCAGCGCGGGCTTTTGCAGCGTAAAATAATCGCCAGCCCGGTCGCGGACAGTGATTTCCGCCGCCTGGGCAATGATGCCGCCAGGACCCCAGGTCAATTTGTCCGGTGTGTAATGATAGAGTCGATGGCCGCGCGCCTGCGCCTCCAGCATCAACGCGAAGGTCGAATCACCAGCAAAATTGATCTTCTCAATCGGGTCCATCTGGACCGCGACGACAAGGGACATGACGGCTCCTTTTGCCATTATGCGGGGTTTGCACCGGATGAGGCCAAAAATCTACGGCGCCGCCATCGCTTCGTTAACCTCCCATGAAGCGCACCGGACATATTGTCGTTTTCCGACGCATCGCAGAGGCGAATTCATGGGCGCTCTCACCATTGGCCGAAGCCTGATCCTAAGACAACTGCTTTACATCGGCATCCTGGTCGCCGTGAGCGTGGTCGCCTATGTGGCTTCCCTTCAAGTGCGCGATCTTGCCCATTCGGAGCTCACCGCCAGCCCGGCCGCGATGCATGTTTACGCCGTCCAGATCGATGACGCGGCGGCGAAACTCAACCGCGTTCTGCTTTTCGGTTCGACCCTGGGCTGCCTGCTGGTTCTGCTCATTTCAATGCCGATCGCCTATCTCACGGTCGCCCGGCCGGTCGACATTCTCTCTCGCCAGATGTCGGCGCTCGCTGGTGGTGACGTCGATATCGAGATCAGCGGCACGGCGCGCAAGGACGAGATCGGCGTCATCTCGCGGTCGCTTCAGGTGCTTCGCGACGGGGTGAAGAAAAACAACGAGTTGGTAGACGAACTCCACGCCCGTGACGACCGCGAAAAGCGGCTCATGCGCGAGGCGGCCGTCCGCGCCAAGGTCGAGAAGTTCTCCGCCGACCTTTCCGCGAATGTCGCGCGGCTGACGGAAATGACCAAGCGCATGTCGACCGCCTCCCAGGACATGATCTCGGGCGCGCGCAACGCCGCCGAGGGCTCGTCGCACGCCAAGACGGCCTCCTCCAATGCCGCCGGCGACGTCTCTTCGGTCGCCGTTGCCTCCGAAGAATTGCTGGCCTCGATCGAGGAGATCAGCCGGCAGGTCGTGCAATCGACCACGGTCGTCAAACGCGCCGTCTCGGAAAGCATCGAGACGTCGAGCGGCATGGCCCGCCTGACCGAAGCAGCGCGCCGCGTCGGCGATATTGTCAGCCTCATCTCGAGGATCGCGGCACAGACCAATCTTCTGGCCCTCAACGCCACGATCGAAGCCGCCCGCGCTGGCGAGGCAGGCCGCGGCTTCGCGGTGGTCGCGCAGGAGGTCAAGACGCTCGCCACGCAGACCGCGCGCGCGACTCAGGATATTTCCGGCCAGATCGCCGATATGCAGGCGGCAACTGAGAGCTCGGTGACCGCGATCGACACGATCCAGACCAAGATTGGTGAGATCGAACAGATCTCCGCAATCATAGCGTCGGCGGTGCAGGAGCAGGGCGCTTCGACCCAGGAGATCGCCCGCAACGTGCGCTCTGCCGCCTCGGGCACGACGGCAACGTCGGCCTACGTCGAGAATGTCGCGCAAGCCGCGGCGCTCACCAGCCAACATGCCGAATCGCTCGTCGGTCTCGCCGGCGAACTCGATACACTCGCGGCCCATGTTCTCTCCGACGTACGTGCCTTCGGCGACGCGCTGCGCGAGGCGGCCTGACAGGATTTCATCCCCCGGATTTTCATTTGACTTGATCCGCGAAGCCCGCGAACTAGGCATATGAAGATCAGTCTGATCCAGATGAATTCGCGCCAGGACAAGGCGGCGAATATCGCCACGGCCTGCGAGTTGATCGAACAGGCTGTCGCCGACGAGGGGCCGGATTGGGTCGCTCTGCCGGAATGTTTCGACTTTCTCGGCGGCCAGCGTCCCGACAAGCAGCAAGCCGCGGAAGTTCTCGGGGAGGGGCCGGCCTATCTCGCTATGCAGGCGCTGGCGCGGCGCCACGGCATCTTTATTCACGCCGGCTCGATCCTCGAAAAGATTCCCGGCGAGGATCGGCTTCATAATACGACTGTGGTCTTCGACCGCGCCGGTCGCGAGATCGCCATTTATCGCAAGATCCACATGTTCGACGTCGTGACGCCGGACGGCGTGCAATATCGCGAGAGCGCATCGTTCAAGCCAGGCACTGAGGTCGTGACCTATCAGGCCGATGGGTTCACGTTCGGCTGCGCCATCTGCTACGACTTGCGCTTTCCTGATCTGTTCCAGGCTCTCGCGGAAAAGGGCGCGGATGTCATCGCGCTGCCGTCCGCTTTCACGCTGCTCACCGGCAAGGACCATTGGGAGGTTCTGTGCCGCGCCCGCGCCATCGAGACGGAAACTTATTTCTGCGCTCCGGCGCAGACAGGGGTACACGTGGTTGGTAACGACACACGCTCAACCTATGGACACTCGCTTGTCGCCGATCCGTGGGGTCATGTGATTGCCCGGGCTTCGGATGGCATCGGGAGCGTCTCGACGCGGATCGAGCGCCCACGCATTGACAAAGTGCGTGCGCAAATTCCCGTCGCTCAACACAAAATCAAATTGCGATAGGCACGAGGAAACATTCATGCGCCGTGTTTGGTATCAACGCAGACAGACCCCGGCGCGGCAGAAAGACTCAACACCGCGAAAGCGCTCGCTCATCAATATCATCGGCCCCGGCTTCATCACCGGCGCGGCGGATGACGATCCCTCCGGCATTGCGACCTATTCGCAGACCGGCGCGCAGTTCGGCTTCGGCCAATTGTGGACCGCGCTTTACCAAGTGCCGCTCTTGCTCGCCGTTCAGGAATGTTGCGGCCGAATCGGCGCAGTCACCGGCAAAGGGCTGGCTGGCGTCATCAAGGAACATTACAGCCGCAAAATCCTGATCGGCATCGTGCTGCTCGTTCTGGTCGCGAACATCATCAACATCGGCGCTGACATCGGCGCGGTCGCCGCATCGGCTCGCCTGGTCTATCCGGCGCCATTCTGGATTTATGCGCTGATCACTGTTGCCGTCGTGATCTCGCTGGAGATCTGGATGAGCTATCCGGATTACGCGAACATTCTCAAATGGCTCGCTTTGGCGCTGCTCGCCTATCCCGCGACGGCGATTCTCGTCGCGAATGATTGGCCGACGATTCTGCGCGCGACATTCGTTCCACATATCGAATTCAACACGGCCTTCCTCTTCATCATCACCGGCGTCCTCGGCACGTCCATCTCGCCCTATATGTTTTTCTGGCAGGCCTCCGAGGAGGTTGAGGAAGAGAACGAGGTTGCGGCGCGCGAGGGCAGAGGCGGGGCGGCGCAATTGCCGCCGCACTTCATCCGCAACATGCGCATCGATACAAGCATCGGCATGATTTCCTCGCAGCTCGTGCAATGGTTCATCATCATCACCACCGGCACGGTGCTCTTCGCGCACGGTGTGAAGAATATTAATAGCGCGGCTGACGCGGCGGCGGCGCTTGAACCGCTGGTCAAATCCTTCCCCCATTCCGGGCAAATCGCGCGCGGCATTTTCGCCTTTGGCGTAGTCGGCCTGGGCCTCCTCGCCATTCCGGTTCTATCGGGTTCGGCGGCCTATGCGATGGCGGAGGCCTTGAGCTGGAAGGAGGGCCTGTCGCGCAAGTTCTACGATGCGAGGGGGTTTTACGGCGTCATCCTTCTCGCGACCCTGGTCGGCCTCGGCCTGAATTTCATCGGCGTCGATCCGATCAAGGCCCTGATCTACACCGCTGTCTTCAACGGCATCGCCGCCGTGCCGCTCCTCTATGTCATCGCGCGGATGAACGGCCGCGCGGATATTCTCGGCGAATATCGCGGCGGCCCGCTCTCTCGCTTTTTCGTCTGGCTCGCCTTCGTCGTGATGTCCGTTGCGGGCGCGGCGCTGATATATACGACCGTGCATGGCGGCTGATTTTCGCGCGGGTCGTTAAAATTTTAAATGTTGCAAAAAAGGTCGATGAAGCCATCGGAGCTATAACGTAACCACAAAAGAGGGAAACTTCATGGCATTATCCGGGGCCGGATTCGACACGCCGCAATTTTACCGGAGCGCTGTTGCGCAAGTCGCGCAGCAGAAGACGCTCTTGCAGCAGTCGAAGGAGCTTTCCGACGCGGTTGTCGCGCTGCAGGCCCCGACGGTCGCGGCCTCGCCGGTGCGTGGTAGCACGGGCGCCAGCATGGCGACCCTTTGCCTCGTGCAGCCGGACGATTCCGCCTATTCCGGCGGCATGCTCAACGCGGCGCTCGCCGCCTATTCAACCGTCCTCGCGGACTAACCGGAAGATCAGACGAGCGCGATCGCGGCGACGAGGCGGCCATAATCCGGTTCGCTGCGATGCACGGAACGCCGGTAAGAAAAACAGCGCGCTTCGTCAGCATAGGTGTCGATGCCGCAGTCTTCGACATCCCCAATGCCGGCCGCTCGCAGACGAAAATTTATAAAGCTTGGTAAATCGAACATGAAATGCGCCGCGCGCGCCGACGGCCTGAAAAATTGCGCGTTATCTGGCGTGGCTTCGAGAAAGCGGGCGAAAAATTCTGGCCCCACTTCGTAGGACTGAGGTCCGATCATCGGCCCTAGCCCCGCGACGATGGTTTGGCGCTGCGCACCGATGGCCTCCATCGCGGCAATCGTCGCCTCAAGCACGCCGGTCAGCGCACCTTTCCAGCCGGCATGCGCGGCGCCGATGATCTGACGTTCACGATCGGCGAAGAGCACGATGCCGCAATCGGCGCCGGTGACACCAAGGCCGAGGCCGCGCGTCGCGCTAACGAGCCCATCGCATCTAGGTCGCTCGCCATTTGCGAAAGGCGCCCTTACGGCGTGGGCGTCGGCCGAATGAATTTGGAACGGCACGAGCAGATGCTCCGCCGCGATGCCAAGCCTTTGCGCCATGCGGGCGCGATTCTCGGCGACATGCGCGGGGTCGTCTTTCGAGCCGACGCCGCCGTCGAGTGAGTCATAGACACCCTGCGAGACGCCGCCGCGGCGGGTGAAAAATCCATGCGCCAGCCCCGGCGTTTTCAAGATGTCGAGTTCGACGGCTTCGGCCTTCATGCGTCCTGTCCTGCGATTGCGTCGAAGCCGGGCGGCACGGGAAGATCTGGCGACATGATTGCCAAAACCTTAAACAGCTCCGCCATGCTGGCGTTCGGTCCGCTCTGCGGGCCCGGCCGCGCGAGACGTGCAAGGGCGGCGTCGATTGCTGCCGTCTGCTCGGGCGTCGCCTTGCGCTTCAAAGACGCTGCACGCTCGAAAATGCCGAGCCGCGCGAGAAACTTGCCTTGGCCGATCGGGCCGTAGACGGCGGCGCCTTCGCTCGTTGCCGCACGTCCCAGAGCAGCGAAATCGACAAACGCGGTGAGATCGGCTTCGCCCGGTGCACGTAGCGGATCGTCCGATTGATGATGCCGCAAGGCCTGCAACGTGTCACCGCTGCCGGGGCGCATATAGCCATAATCGATAGCGAGAAGCGCGCCAGGCATTGCGATAAGGCGCGCCGCGAGGTCGCGCGTCATGGCTTGCGCCGCCGCGCCCACCTCGAGCATCGCACCATGTGCGGCCGATGTCGCGGCAGGTGCGCTGGTCAGCACCAGCCCGAAACAAAGTGCGTCATTGGCATCAAGACCGACGACGCGTTCGCAAAGCCCTTCGCCGGTCAGAACATATTGGCGGATAGGCAGTGCATCGAAGAATTCGTTGGCGATAATGATTGCCGGTCCTTCGGGCAAAGCGTCGATCGACGGGTGCCATGTCGCAGGCGTGCCGCCCAAATTCGCGCGTTGCACGTCCATGAGCGCTTCGCTTGCTTCGACAAGATGGATGTCGGCAGCTTGCAGAAATGCCGGCCGCAGGCGCGCCGCCCGCAGCATGTCCGCCATCAATGTGCCGCGCCCCGGACCGAGTTCGATCAAGCGAAACGGCGTTGGTTCGCCCATCTGATGCCAGACTTCGACCGCCCACAGGCCAATCAATTCGCCGAACATCTGATGGATTTCTGGCGCGGTGATGAAATCGCCTGCAGCGCCGATCGGCAGTTTCGTACGGTAGTACCCGTAGCGCGGATGCTGCAAGGCGAGCATCATGAAACGTTCGATACTGATTGGCCCGTCGGCCGCGATCATCGCCGCGATCTCTTGCGCAAGCGCGTTCAAGCGGAGCGTCCGCGCGCCGCATAAAAGATCAAGACAAGACCGGCGAGGATCAAGGGCACCGACAGCAACATGCCCATCGTTGCGCCACCGAAGAGAAAGCCAAGCTGCGGATCGGGCTCACGGAAGAATTCGCAGATGATCCGCGCCATTCCATAGCCGAGCGCGAAAATGCCGGTTGCCAATCCCGGACGTTTCAATGCGCCGAGGCGGATCGCAAGCATAAGAATGAAGAACAGCACCACGCCTTCAAGGCCGGCTTCGTAGAGCTGGCTTGGATGACGCGGTTGGCCGTCCGATCCGGGAAAGATCATCGCCCAGGGCACGTCTGTATGCCGTCCCCAGAGTTCAGGCTTGATGAAATTGGCGAGCCTGCCGAGCGCGAGGCCGATCGGCACCGATGCCGCCGTTGCATCCATGACTGCCAGAATTGGCACGCCAACACGGCGTGCAAAGAGGATGATGCCGAGCATGGCGCCGATGAGGCCGCCGTGAAACGACATCCCGCCTTTCCAGACGGCGAAGATTTCGAGCGGATGGGCGAGATAGACCGGCAGATTATAGAAGAGCACATAGCCGAGGCGGCCGCCGAGAATGATGCCGAAGGCGACATAGACGACGAGATCGTCAATGCTGGCCTGGCTTGGATGCGGCACGCGTCCCCAAAGCGAATCCTTGCCGACGAGATGGCGCACGTACGCCCAGCCGGAAATGATCCCGACGATATAGGCCAGCGCATACCAGCGGATAGGCAGCGGGCCGATATTCACCAGGATCGGATTGATGACTGGATAGGGAATAAGAAGCAGCATCCGCCCGAGCCCGCCTGATCTCTGCGGCGGTGATGCGACGCGCGAGCGGGAAGGTCAAGGCTTGAGGTCAAGGCTTGCGGCAAATGCGAAAACGCGCAACATAAAGAGAACGGATGACCCACGGAGCGCGTGATGCCCGATACCCGCAGCAATGTATTCAATGATTTCAGCAAGCTGGTGAGCGACGCGACCGAGATGGCGCAGGGCGTGCGCCGCGAGGCGGAAAGCGTTGTCAAAGCACAGGCGGAGCGGCTTCTGTCTGCGATGGATGTCGTCAGCCGCGAGGAATTCGAAGCCGTGCGCGACATGGCGGTCGCCGCGCGCGACGACAACGACCGGCTGCGGAAGCGAATCGAAACGCTCGAAGCCAAACTTGGCGCGACCGCAGGCGCCTGAGAGGTCCATGCCGCATGTCGGGTCTCTGGCGGTTGTCACCGATGGCCGCCAATCGGAAATGGCCTTGGCCATTGCCCGCGGCACGCGGCGCCTCTTGCGCAATTTGCGTTTCTCGACCGTGACAGAATTGCCGCTGGCGAGCGGCCGACGCGCCGATCTGGTCGCTTTGGCCACAGACGGGACGATCGTCATTGTCGAGATCAAATCGTCGCTCGCGGATTTCCGTGCCGATCAGAAATGGCCGGATTATCGCGCGCATTGCGACCGGCTCTATTTCGCGATTTCAGACAATCTCGCGCCGGAGATCATGCCCGCTGAAGCCGGGTTGATTGTCGCCGATGCGTTCGGCGCGGCGGTCTTGCGTGAGGCGCCGGAGCACCGTCTCCCAGCAGCGACGCGCCGGGCCATGCTGATGCGTTTCGCACACGCCGCGGCGCACCGGCTGCATGGGCTGACCGACCCGGAGATATTGAGCTTCGGGCCGCTCTAAAGCATCGGACCGAAAAGTGTGAAGCGGTTTTCGGGCAATTCCGATGCGTTAAAAAGGCAAGTCAGCGCGGCGCGCGTTTGGCGAGAATGCGCTGCAACGTCCGCCGGTGCATGTTGAGCCGGCGTGCTGTCTCCGAAACATTGCGGCCGCAAAGCTCGTAGATGCGCTGGATGTGCTCCCAGCGCACGCGATCGGCGGACATCGGATTTTCCGGCACTTCGGCCTTGTCGTGATGCGTCGCCATCAGCGCGGCGTAAATGTCGTCGGCATCCGCGGGCTTCGCGAGATAATCGAAAGCGCCGAGCTTCACCGCCGTCACGGCGGTGACGATGTTGCCATAGCCCGTGAGGATGATCGCGCGCGCCTCGGGCCGCTTGGCCTTCAGCTCCGAGATGACGTCGAGGCCGTTGCCGTCAGCAAGCCGCATGTCGATCACGGCGAAGGCCGGCGGTTGATGCGCAATGACAGCGAGGCCCTCGGCGACCGATTGCGCGATCGTCACAATGAAGCCGCGTCCTTCCATCGCTCGCGCGAGTCGCGTCAGAAACGCCCGATCGTCATCGACGACCAGCAGCGTCTTGTCTTCGGACGCCTCGTTTAAAATCGATATTGTTTCCACCCTGGCCCCCGGTTCCGGTTCAAAGGGGTCTGTTTTCGTCATAAGTCAGAGCCTCTTGGCTATGTTAAGCCGGTTTGGCGCGCGCTAGAATGGCTAATTCGCCTTCTTGGCCTTTTTGCCGATGCCAGAGCGAAATGGCAATCATCTTCAATGGGCCGGGTGCTGCGAGATCTGCCCCGTTTCAGGACGCGGCGCCAGCCGCGCGGCCAAGGCGGCTGCGGACAATGCGTTGGACTCGAAGCGTGCCCGGTCCCAACGCATAGTAATGCGCGCACCCGATTGCGGCGGCAACCTATTGCTGGTGACGACTGTCGCGCCGGAACGTTCGAGCAGCGTTTTGGCGATAAAGAGGCCGAGACCGAGGCCTGAATCCGCCTCGTGCTTGATATGCCGGTCAGCGCGTGTCGTGACATAGGGTTCGCCGATACGGCCGATGACGTCCGGCGAAAATCCGGGCCCGTCGTCCTCGATCGTGATCTCGAGGATGTTCTTGTTCCACCGCGCGATGACGCGCACTTCGGACTTGGCGAAGTCGGTGGCGTTCTCGATGAGATTTCCAAGTCCGTACAGCAGACCGGGATTGCGCCGGCAGATGGGCTCGGGCGCCGTGCCGTTCTTCACCACGTTGATCGCGATGTCGAAGCCGCGATAGGGGCCGGCCGCTTCTTCGATCAAGAGATCGAGGTTCATCTCCTGCAGGATATTGGCGGGTTCATCCTCGCCGAGCGAGGCAAGCTTGCTGAGGATGCTGCGGCAGCGGCCCACCTCCTGGATGATGAGGCCGACATCGTCATCGTGATCGCCGGCCGGAAGCTGTTGGCGCAACTCCTTCGCCGCAATGCTGATCGTCGCGAGCGGCGTGCCGAGTTCGTGCGCCGCTGCTGCGGCGAGTCCATCGAGCTGACTCAAGAGTTGCTCGCGCGCAATGACGAGCTCGGTCGCGGCGAAAGCGTCGGCGAGCTTACGGGTCTCTTCGGCAATGCGCGATGCATAGACCACAGTGAAGGCGGCGCTGACGGTGACCGCCGCCCAGATGCCGACACTGTAAAGCGCCGGAATTTGAAACGGCGAATTCTGCATCCACGGCAGCGGATAATGAAAGAAGCTGATCGCGGTCGCCACGACCACCATCAGGACAAAAAGACCGCCGGTCGTGCGCGGCGAAAACGAGACGGCGGCAATCATCACCGGCGCGAGGAGCAGAACCGCGAAGGGATTCTCGATCCCCCCCGTGAGATAGAGCAACGCCCCAAGCTGGATGATGTCATAGCCGAGAATCGCGGCGGCCGGCTTGTCCTCAAGCCGATCGCTCTGACTGTAGCGGAAGCCTAATACGATGTTGAGCCAGGCGGAGCCCGCAATGAACAAGAGGCATATCGTCAGGGGAATGAGGGGGATCGGAAAGCCGAGACCGAAGCGGACCAGCAGCACTGCTGCCAGCTGGCCGAAGACGGCGAGCCAGCGCAGTTTGACGAGCGTGTCGACGCGCAGCCGGCGCGAGCGTCGGCCAAGGTCAAGATAAACGCTGTCCGTCATGGTTTCCCTTGCCCGCTGCACCGGTTTTTCGTTTCCCCGGTGTGACCGGACACGCCATTATAACCAGCTGGCGAGCCAAACGCCGAGAAAAATCAAGGCCGGTGCTCCCATCCGCGCGGTGAGGCTTTCTAGTTTTAGCGAGGCGGCAACTTCGGGCTGCCTGCCGCATTTAGCTGTAACTAGGCTCAATCTCCAGATTGCATTGCGGTCTGGCAGAAACCATAATAGCAATGCTGCGTTGCAACATAAATCGCGGGGGTCATGAGCCGTCGCGGTATCAGGGATGACCAGGGCGATGAACGATTCCTATTCCTATGAATGGCATGAGCTCGCTTATCTGGCGTTGGCGCCGGCCCGTGCCGTCTCGGACATCGCTCGCGTTTGGTTCAAAAGCCCGCTCAACCCGCTGTCGCATACGCCGGTCGGCCGCAATGTCGCCGCCTCGGCCGAGCTTTTCGAGCGATTGACGCGGCGCTACGGAAAGCCCGTCTTCGGTCTCGATGAGACTTTCGTCGATGGACAGACCGTCCCTATTATCGAAACAGTGGTGTGGGAGCGGACGTTCTGCCGCCTCCTTCATTTCGAGCGGCAATGGCCGCGGGCCCACGCGCCGCAGGCCAAGCTCCTCATCGTCGCGCCAATGTCGGGCCATTACGCTACGCTGCTACGCGGCACGGTCGAGGCGTTTCTGCCGTTCTACGATGTTTACATCACCGATTGGGCCAACGCGCGCATGGTGCCGATCGCCCGCGGGGGGTTCGATCTCGCCGATTATATCGATTATCTGATCGATATTTTCCGTTTTCTGAGCGCCAGGGAAGATGGCTTGCCGCTGCATACGATCGGCGTCTGCCAGCCAGCCGTGCCATTGCTTGCCGCTATTGCGCATCTCGAAAAGCAGCACGATCCCGACGTCCCCGCTTCGATGGTGTTGATGGGTGGCCCGATCGATACGCGACGCAGCCCCACCGCCGTGAACAAAATTGCGGAATCGCGCGGCAGCAAATGGTTCAAGGACCATTGCATCCATCCGGTGCCATACCCCTATCCGGGTGCGCGACGGCTCGTCTATCCGGGCTTCCTGCAGCTCTCAGGCTTCATGGCGATGAACTTCGACCGCCACGTCAACGCGCACATCGAAATGTTCAACCATCTGATGGAAGGCGACGGCGATTCAGCCGAAAAGCACCGCGAATTCTACGATGAATATCTGGCGGTGATGGACCTTACGGCGGAATTCTATTTGCAGACGATCGAGACCGTTTTCGTGCGCCACCTTCTGCCGGAGGGCAAGATGACCCACGACAATCAGTTCATCGATCTTTCCGCCATCAACCGGACGGCTTTGATGACGGTCGAGGGCGAGAAGGACGATATTTCGGGCCTTGGCCAGACCAAAGCTGCGCAGGACCTTTGCATCAATATTCCGTCCAAGCTGAAGCTTCACTATCAGCAGGACAACGTCGGGCATTACGGTGTCTTCAACGGATCGCGCTACCGGCAGTTCATCGCGCCCAAAATCCGCGAGTTCCATGCCGCGGTCGCCCCCGTCTAAGCTCTTGCAATCACGGTAAATTGGCCTGTGGCGGCGTGGCTGCCCTCTGTGTTGCGCCGCGAAAAGACTGTGCCCCGAGCGGCCAAGGTAAAATGCCGCCAATGTGAGCCGCTGATTCAGTAGCGACTCAGGCGGGCTGCGGCTAAATTCAGTCCATGCCGGAAGCTCGCAAGAACGCACCGAGAACATCTGACCTCGCCTTTATCGAGGTTTCGCACGCCGGCGAAACGTTTCGAATTGCGTTGAAGCGCATCAGCACCGCTCGACGTTTCACACTGCGCGTGCGCGCCGCGACGCGCGATGTGGTGCTTACGATGCCGCCGCGCGGTTCGGTCATTGGCGCGCGCAATTTCGTCGAGCGGCACGCTGCGTGGATCGGTGTGCGCTTGCAACGATTGCCTGCGCCGATGCCGTTCGGCGCAGGCGAGATCGTGCCTGTCCGAGGAATCAATCATCGCATCGTCGAACGTCCGCATCAGCGGGGCACCGCATGGATCGAGGCGGCGCCAGATCCGCAAAGCGACAAGAGTCTGCCGATGCTGTGCGTGGCGGGCGAGCGGGCGCATGTCGCGCGGCGCGTGCAGGATTTTCTGATGCGCGAGGCCAGACGCGACATCGAGACGGCCGTTGCGCGCCACGCAGGTAAGCTCGGAGTCAGCCCGCGCAGGATCACTCTGCGCGACACGACGAGCCGCTGGGGTTCGTGCTCATCGACTGGTGCGCTTAATTTCTCGTGGCGGCTGATTATGGCGCCGAGCTATGTGCTCGACTATCTCGCGGCCCATGAAGTCGCGCATCTCGTTCACATGAACCATTCGCCGGCGTTCTGGAAAATCCTCGGCAAGCTTTCCGCGCATGTCGAGCGCGCCGAAGCCTGGCTGAAGATCAATGGCGCGGGCCTCTTGCGCTTCGGGCCTTTCAAAGCCTGATTTTAACGCGTTTTCTTCACGCGAACCGGTTTCCATTTCGCTCGAAAACGCTCTATGTCCGCACGAACGTGAGATAGACCGGCGTGCGCTCCGCTGCGAGCGCCTTCGCCTCGTAGCGAGTCGAGGCCCAGCCGGACCATGGTTCGCGCCAATCGCACACCGATTGCGCGCCCCACTCGAAATCAGGCGATTCCAATACACGCGCCAGCGTCCAGCCGGCATTGTCGTCGATGTCGGTGGCGAAGCGGATTTCCGCGCCGGGGCGCATGATGCGTGCGAGACGTTTTAGCATCGTGTCGGAGAGAAAACGGCGTTTGCGTTGGCGTCGCTTCGGCCAGGGGTCCGGATAAAGCAGATAGGCGCCGGCGAGGCTCTGTGGCGGCAGAGCTTCGATGATGGCGCCAGCGTCGCCTTGATAGAGACGGACGTTATCGAGGTCTTTGTGAGCGATCAGCGTCAAAACCTTGACGACGCCATTTTCGAAAAATTCGCAGCCGATGAATCCCTCGTCGGGATGCGCCGCCGCTTCAGCGGCCAGATGTTCGCCGCCGCCAAAACCAATTTCGAGCCAGATGTCGCGTGGCGCGTTTGGAAACAAGCCGGGTGCCGACATGATCGGCTGCGCCGGATCAAGCGCGAGGCGCGGCAGGAGAGTTTCGCGCAGATTGACCTGCAGGGCGCTGAGCTTTTTGCCCTTGCGGCGCCCGTAAAGCCGCGTCGCAAGGGGATGTTCGTCGATCATGTGCTATGTCGCGTGTGCTTGGCGAAACGTCGCTTAGCTGAAGCTCGCGCGGAGCTTGTCGGCGAGATCCGTCTTCTCCCACGAGAAACCGCCGTCGGCTTCGGGTGCCCGGCCGAAATGGCCATAGGCCGAGGTGCGCGCGTAAATCGGCTTGTTCAATTGCAGATGGTCGCGGATGCCGCGGGGCGAGAGACGCATCACCTGCGGCAGCACAGCTTCAAGCTTGTCTTCCGCGACTCGGCCGGTGCCATGCGTATCGATGTAAATCGACAGCGGCTCAGAATAGCCGATCGCATAGGCAAGCTGAATCGTGACCCGGTCGGCGAGATCGGCCGCGACGATGTTCTTGGCGAGATAGCGCGCTGCATAAGCTGCCGAGCGATCGACCTTGGTTGGATCTTTGCCGGAGAAGGCGCCGCCGCCGTGCGGGGCCGCGCCGCCATACGTATCGACGATGATCTTGCGGCCGGTGAGGCCGGTATCGCCGTCGGGGCCGCCGATGACGAACTTGCCGGTCGGGTTGACGTGCCAGATCGTCTGCTCGTTGATCCACTGCGCCGGCAGCGTCCTGCGGATATAGGGCTCGACGATCGCGCGCACGTCGTCCGACGACAGATTCGGATCAAGATGCTGCGTCGAGAGCACGATCTGCGTCGCCGCGACAGGCTTGCCGTCGGCATATTGGATCGTCACCTGGCTCTTGGCGTCGGGGCCAAGCTTGGCGGCGTCGCCTTCGCCCGCGTGACGGGCCTTGGCGAGCACTTCAAGAATTTTATGGGAATAATAAAGCGGCGCGGGCATCAGCTCCGGCGTTTCGCGGCAGGCGAAGCCGAACATGATGCCTTGATCGCCGGCGCCTTCATCCTTGTTGCCTGCGGCATCGACACCTTGCGCGATATCGACGGATTGGGCGTGCAGCAAAACTTCGAACTTGCAATGCTCCCAATGGAAGCCGTCCTGCTCATAGCCGATCGCCTTGATCGCCTTGCGCGCCGTATGTTCGATGACATCGGAGGAGAGTTTGGGGCCGCGCGTTTCGCCGGCAATAACGACGCGATTGGTCGTCGCTAAAGTCTCGCAGGCAACGCGGACTTCGTAAGGATCGATGCCGGCTTTGGCGGATTCACGGAAGTAAAGATCGACGATTTCGTCGGAGATCCGGTCGCAGACTTTATCGGGATGGCCTTCAGAGACGGATTCGCTAGTGAACAGATAGTTTTGCCGAGCCACGAAATACTCCAGAGTCGCCAAGTGCCTCAAAAGGGTGAAATCCTCTCGGCCACAGTGGGAGACACAGGCCAAGCGATTAGATCAACTTTCAGCCAATCCGTTCGTTAGGTCAAGCTTTTCGGCAGGAAGCGTTCGTTATAACGAATGGTACCCTGGCCATCTAGCCTAAGGCTTCGTCTCTTCTTCCACTTTTTTACCCGCAAGCGGTGCGGGTGGGTCATCACCCGCGAGGCTCGTAACGAGATCGATGATCCGTTTGCGCACTTTTGGATCTTGAATACGCGCGAAAGCCTTGTTGAGATGCAGGCCCTCTGCCGAGGCGATGAAGTCGATCACGAAAGTCGAGTTTGAAGGCTCGGCGACAGCGAATTGCGTGGCGCCGTTTTCCCCTGTCTGTTCGTCTGGCAGAGGCGCGCCGTCAAAAAAGAACGACGGCGGGACATTCAGCGTACGCGAAATCTGTTGCAGACGGCTGGCACCAATACGGTTCGTGCCTTTTTCGTATTTCTGGACTTGCTGAAACGTTAATCCCAACGCTTCGCCAAGTTTTTCCTGGCTCATTCCGAGAAGGACACGGCGCATACGAACCCGGCTGCCGACATGACGATCAATCGGATTCGGAGCCTTCTTCACAAGTCACCTTTTCCTTTTACTTCTGCGGGGTACGGGTTCGGCGCGCATCGTAAATAATGTTGATATTGCCGAAATGGCCATGACGAAGCCGGTGTATGCGGGCTGGTTTCTCGTGATGGTGGAGCCGCGACAGAAACGCGATGTCAGTCTCGCGATCTATCGCGAGCTTATTGTATCGTTTCGTTCTCGCCCCCACGGCAGATTTTCTCATATAAAACCGCGTTGTCCACGGTTGTCAAACAATCGATCGTACGAGAAGCGACGCAAACAAACTTAAAGCCCACGCCAGAATTCCTGCAAGAAACGGAGCCTTTGCAAATGGCGGCGATGCAATTTTAGCGGGTAATTTACCATCAATAACACCCTCGGTTTGCACGCCGAGGTGTTGCAGCACACGACCGTAGGGATCGATGATCGCCGAGATACCGGTATTGGCATCGCGTAGCATCGGCAAGCCTTGCTCGATCGTCAAAAGCCGCGCTTGCGCCATATGCTGATAGGGCCCTGCGGTATTGCCGAACCATGCATCGTTGGTGACATTGATGATGAAGCCGGGCTCGGTGCCAGGTGGCAAGCCCAACGGCAAAGCTTCTTCGGGGAAGATCGCTTCATAGCAGATGAGCGCCATCACGGGCGGCAGGCCTGGCAGGTTCATCAGCCGATGCGCGGCGCCCGGCGCGAAACCGCCCGGGATATGAACGAAGTGATGTAAGCCCAGATGCCGGAACGCGGATTCATACGGCAGATATTCGCCGAACGGCACCAGATGCACTTTATCGTAAGTGTCGAGAATGATGCCGCCGTGGGCGATCGCCAGCATGGAATTGAAATAAGCCGGATATTCCTTGTCGGCGCGACTGACGATGCCGATGCGAGCCGCGCCTGTGACGAGCGTTGCATTTGGCGGCAATGCATTGCCAATCGTCGCGAGTGCTTGCGGGTCTTCCGTCAGGATGAAAGGAAAGGCGGACTCGGGCCAGATCAACAGGCTGACATCTGCAAGCCCAGTATGTTCTGGGCTCGTCGCGCGATCGGATAGTGCGAGATAATGCGCAACGATCTCATCCTTATGCGCTGCGGTGAAGTTTTCGTCCTCTGCGACATTGGGCTGTATCAGGCGAACTTTTACACCTGGCAGATCGCGCGGCATCGGTGACGCGAGACGCACAGCGCCGAAAACGCAGAGGCCGAGAAATGCGCCGATGGCGACAACAAGGCCGGCCGGAAGGCGTCGCCCTCCTCTCCACGGTGCATCCGCCAAAAGCGCCGGCGCCGCAAAGATCGCCACCGTGAGAACGTTCAGCGCTGGCAATCCGCCGATGGATGCGAATTGCGCCAGTAGGAGATGGTCGCCAAGCGCCATCCCATAATCGTTCCACGGAAAGCCTGTGAGAACATGCTCACGCAGCCATTCGCTGAAGCCGAGTGCGGCCGCAAGCATGAGAATGCGGCTCGGTCCCGCCGACCAGCCAAGACGCGCAAGTGCAAATCCCAATGCCGGGAAAAGTGCGAGAAACGCGGGCAGCCCGAAAATACCGAGCGGCATCGCCCAGACGAAATCTTGCGGCTCGACTAGAAAAGCCGCGCCGAGCCACCAGAAGCCGGCGACGAAATAGCCAAAGCCCCACCACCAGCCGGCGGTGAACGCATTGCGCACGGCGGCGGAACGCAGCTTTGCGCCGGGCGCCTGCTTTGCTTCCGCCGCGCCGTCGATCAGCCAGACGGCGATCGTCATCGGCACAATCATCGCCACCAGAAAATCAGCCGGGGCGAGCGCCAACGCGCCGCAAGCTCCACCAAGGAATCCAATGAATCGGCGTCGCCAGCCGCCGGCAAGGATGACAAATTCGGCGGCTGAAAACATGTGTCTCGCGGAGCTGAAAATCGACGGAAGGCGGATGGACGAATCGATGCAATCTACCGGCTTTTTGCCGCTTCGCTAAGACCGCCTTGCGGTGCCTCCGCCTCATTCGCAGGGTTGCGAGATTCGGGCAGAGCCGGTTGCTCGGACGTAATCCGTCGAATCTTGATGCGCTTCACACGGCGCGGATCAGCATCGAGAACTTCAAACTGAAAACCATCGGCGGTGAGCGTCTCGCCGCGTAATGGCACATGCCCCGCGAGGCTCGAAACCAGGCCGCCCAAAGTATCGACATCTTCGGCATCGACGAGGTCGGAGAGATCGCGGTCGAGTGCCTGCGAGACATCATCGAGGCTCGCACGTGCATCGGCGATGAATGTACCGTCGGAGCCGCCTTCTATCTTTGGCGTTTCGTCATCATCGTGCTCATCTTCGATATCGCCGACGATCATTTCGACGACATCCTCGATCGACGCAAGACCATCGGTGCCGCCATATTCGTCGATGACGAGCGCCATATGCGTGCGTGTCGCCTGCATTTTGACGAGAAGATCGAGCGCCGGCATGGACGGCGGCGCAAACAGGACCGGCCGCAAGATACCGGATTCCGCGAGCGTCATTTCGGCAAAGCCGCGCTGGCCCGGCTGCGGCGCATTCAGCGTGAAACCGTCGGTTACCTTGGCGATAAAATCGACGAGGTCGCGGATATGGACCATGCCGCGCGGATCGTCGAGATTTTCGGCGTAAACAGGCAGACGCGAGTGTCCGGCCGTCCGAAATGTTTCGAGCACTTCCGCGAGGCTCGCATCGATCGCCACGGCGATGATGTCGGCGCGCGGGATCATGATGTCGGCGACGCGGACCTCGTGCAGCGAAAGCACGTTGGCGAGCATTTCGCGCTCGAGCGCCGAGAAGCCGGAGGCCTCGGTTATTTCTTCGATCGCCTCCTGCACATCTTCGCGCAGCGAGCCGCCGCCGAGGCCGAGCAAGGCGCGCAGCCGGCCGAGCAAGCCCTGCTTACCGGTCTTTTCGTGGCTACTGTCCGGGTCTCCGTTGATGCTCATTCGACGCCCGCAACGCGGATGGCATACGGATCATCAATGCCAAGCGCGGAAAGGATTTCGCGTTCAAGCGATTCCATCGCCAATGCTTCTGCTTCCTCTTCATGATCATAGCCGACGAGATGCAAGAAGCCGTGGACGATGAGATGCGTGACATGCGCCTGAAAGGTTTTTAGCTCGGCGCCCGCCTCGCGCTCGCATGTCTCGTAGGCGATGACGATATCGCCAAGCGATTGCCGTGTTTCGACCGATCCCGGCGCCGGAAACGAGAGCACGTTCGTTGGCTGATCCTTGCCGCGCCATTGCGCATTCAATTCGCGAATCGCTTCGTCGTCGGTCAGCAGGATGCTAATTTCGACATCGGGGTTGAGTTTGATGCCTGACTTCAGGATCGCCTCGCCGATCGCCGCCGCCGCCCAGCCAGGAGTGTCGGGCGCGTTCGCCCAGAGCGCGCCTTCGACGGCGAAGTCGATGACCGGTTGCGTGCTCATCGCCGCGGCTTTCCTTCGAGCATCGGCGGGGCGCGCCGCACTTCATAAGCGGTGACAATGCGGCGAACGAGATCGTGACGCACCACGTCGCTGTCGACGAAGTGGACATGGCCGACGCCCTCAAGCCCCGACAGCAGGCCGACCGCTTCGCCGAGGCCTGAGACTTGTCCAGGTGGCAGATCGATTTGCGTCGGATCGCCGGTGACGATCATTCGCGAACCCTCGCCAAGCCGGGTCAGGAACATTTTCATCTGTACGGAGGTCGTGTTCTGCGCCTCGTCGAGCAGCACGCAGGCATTCGACAGCGTGCGCCCACGCATGAAGGCGAGAGGCGCAACTTCGATCATGCCGGTCTGCATGCCGCGCTCGACCATGCGCGGGTCCATGAAGTCATTGAGCGCATCGAAGATCGGCCGCAGATAAGGATCGACCTTCTCGCGCATATCGCCGGGGAGAAACCCGAGCCGTTCGCCGGCCTCGACCGCGGGCCGCGACAGGATCAGCCGTTCGACGATCCCCTGTTCGAGCAGCGAAACGGCATAGCCCACCGCGAGCCAGGTCTTGCCTGTCCCAGCCGGACCTTCGGCAAAGCAGAGTTCCTGGCGCTTCAGGCTGCGGATATAGAGATCCTGCGCCGCGTTGCGGGCGCGCACGATGCCGCGCCGGCGCGTGCTGATCTGTTCGAAATGCGTGCGTGGAATATCCGCATTGGGAAACAGCGAGCCTTGCAGCGCGCGTTCCTCGATGGCGCCATCCACATCGCCCGGGCCGACGGCCTGGCCGAGCTTGACGCGGTCGTAAAGGGTTTCGAGAACCTGCCGCGCCTGCTCGCAAGCTTCCGGCGGCCCCTTGATTGTCACCTGATTGCCGAGCGCATTGGCGACGACGCCGAGTTTGCGTTCGACCTTGGCGAGGTTTTGATCATAAAGGCCAAACAGAACCGAGGCGTGTTTGTTGTCGTCGAAGGCGAGGGTCACTTGTGCCGGCGGTTCGGGTGCCAGAGGCACGGGCGAAGAGTCGCTGCGCAGCGACATCGAACGGTCAGATGGTCTCAAAGCCTCTCTGCCTCCCTAGGTATCAAGCGCCCAAATAACGAATTCGGTCCCACGCCGGTGATTTCGACAGGCGCGACCCGGCCGATCATCGTATCGGACGCATCGACCTGGACCGGCTGCAAGTAAGGCGAGCGGCCCGCAATCTGACCTGCATGTCGTCCGGTCTTCTCGAACAGGACAGCAAGAGTTCTGCCAACAAGGCTTTGGTTGAACGCACGCCGCTGCGTCTCGACCAGATCCTGCAGCTCGATGAGCCGCGCGGCCTTCACGTCTTCCGGAACTTGCGCATCCATGTCGGCGCCGGGCGTGCCGAGACGCGGCGAATATTTGAAGAAGAACGTGCTGGCAAAGCCGATCTCGCGAATGAGATCGAGCGTCGCGGCAAAATCTGCGTCGCTTTCGCCGGGAAAGCCGACGATGAAATCCGACGACAATGCAATATCCGGACGCGCTACGCGCAGCCGCCGCACGATCTCACGATAAGATTCGCGATTGTGCTTGCGGTTCATCGCAGTGAGGATCGTGTCCGAGCCTGATTGTACCGGCAGATGCAAAAACGGCATCAAGGCTGGCAGATCGCGATGCGCGGCGATGAGATCATCATCCATGTCGTTCGGATGGCTTGTCGTATAGCGCAGCCGCGCGATGCCCGGTACTTCTGCAAGCCGGGCGCAAAGCTTCGCGAGCGACCATGTGCGTCCGTCCGGACCTTCGCCGTGATAGGCGTTAACGTTCTGGCCGAGCAGCGTGATCTCGCGCACGCCGGCGTCAGCTAAATCCTCGATTTCGGCGACGATCTTCTCGACCGGGCGGGAAACTTCGGTGCCGCGCGTGTAAGGCACGACGCAGAAGGTACAGAACTTGTCGCAGCCTTCCTGCACCGTGACGAACGCGGTGACGCCGCGCGCCTGCGTGATGCGGCGGGGTGCCTTCACCAGGAAATCGAATTTGTCTTCGACCGGGAACTCCGTGTCGATTACCGGCGCAGTTTCGGCGCGACGTAGCAGATCGGGCAGGCGATGATAGTTCTGCGGCCCGACGACGAGATCGACGGCCTTCTGCCGGCGTAGGATTTCGCTGCCTTCGGCCTGGGCGACGCAGCCGGCGACGACAATCTGCGTCGCGAGACCGTCGGCGCGACGCGCGAGTTTGACTTCGCGCACTTTGCCAAGTTCGGAAAAAGTCTTTTCCGAAGCCCGTTCGCGGATGTGACAGGTGTTCAGAATGACGAGGTCCGCGTCGTCCAAGCTTTGGGTTTCGTCGAAGCCCGCAGGCGCCAGCAAATCGCTCATCTTCTGCGCATCGTAAGCATTCATCTGACAGCCATATGACTTGATGAACAGCTTGCGGCGCGGCGCTGTGCTTTGCGGCGTTTCGGCCGCGGTCGCATCGGCAGGCAAATCGAGAATTTCGGTCATGGTCCTCGCTGGCAACCGCCTTTCGCGGCGCCGATTGCTCCTTTTAGCCTGAATCCGGCTTGCCCGCCACGGCAGTAGCCTCAAATCCTGCTGGGAATTAAGGCTTTATTGCTTCGCATCGGTGGTCCGAAAACCGCTTCACACTTTTCGGGCCGATGCTCTAGCCAAGATCCCTGCGTAAAACCAAAGCAGTGGCCCGGCTGCCATCGGCGGCGCGGTAATAGGCTTTGCGTTCGCCGACCTGGCGAAACCCAAAACTTTCGTAAAGCCGGATGGCGGCTTTATTGCCGGCTTCGACCTCTAAAAACAAGGATTTAACGCGTAACGCCGCCAGCGTCGGCAAATGCACCGCCAGAAGTGCCGCGCCGAGGCCTTTGCCGCGGGCCTTGGGCGTCACGGCAATGGTCAAAATCTCTGCCTGATCCGCCGCCTGCCGGGACAGGACGAACCCCGACGGCTCGCGGTTCGGCCGCCAAAAACTGGATGGGAAACTCACCGCATGGGCGATGACGTCGCGACCGGCAAGCAGGCTTTCGAATTCCTCGGCGCTCCAGGGATGCGGAAAGGACTGCGCGTGGATGTGGGCGCAGAGCTTGCCGAATCGGGGGCCGAGGCGGCGAACCGCCGGCGTGGCGGCATGGCCAAACCAGGGGCGCATCAGGCAGGCATGAGCGGCAGGTGGCCCTGATCCTGAGGTTTGGCGTCTGGCGGCTTCAGATAAAGCGGTTTGGGCGGCGCCCCACGCGGATCGGCGAGGAGCCCAAGCCGGGCGACATAGCTGATGTCGGGCGCGCCGGTTTCGCCGACGACTTCCGCCGCGAGCCGTGTCGCCCAGGCTTCGATGGCCAGCATCGGCGCGCCGGAGCCTGCCATGCGAACCGGTCCGGTGCCGAGGAGCCGCACGGCCTCGCGTACACTCGCGACCCGCGGCGCCACCAGCGCCCGCCCGTCAGGTCCGAATACGGCGAAATAGACGCTGCCATGTTTTGCGTCGATGGCCGGGACGATGAGGCCCGGCTCGCCCGCGAGAATCAGTGGCGCCGCCAGAGCCGCGAGGGTCGAAACCCCGACGACGGGCACGCGGCAGGCGATGCCGATCGCCCGCGCAGCGGCGATGCCGACGCGCAGGCCGGTGAAGGAGCCGGGGCCAACCGTGACGCCGACACGGTCAAGTGCATTGAAGCCACCCGAGTCCGATACCACGCGATCGAGCAGCGGCATCAAAGCCTCGGCCTGGCCGCGTTGCATCACGATCGTCTCGAACACGAAATTATCGACGGCGCTGTCGTCGTAAACGCAGGCAGAAACGGCATCGAGCGCCGTATCGATCGCGAGGATGCGTGTCATTCGGCCGCGTTCAATCTCCAAAGTCTCGCATCGGATTGATCCGACGTCTAGACCGCCTCAACCATTTGTACCGACGGGACGTAATGGCGCAACAGATTCTCGATGCCGTGGCGCAGCGTCGCTGTCGAAGATGGGCAGCCCGAGCATGAGCCCTTCATCGCCAGATAGACCGTGCCGTCGCGGAAACCGCGGAATTTGATGTCGCCGCCGTCACCCGCAACCGAAGGGCGCACGCGCGTCTCGATCAATTCCTTGATCGTTTCGACCGTCTCGGAATCCTCAGTGGCGAAGAATTCATCCGGCTCGTCATCCGGATCACCGGAAACGCCTTCGGCGAGCAGCGGCGCGCCGGAGGTGAAATGCTCCATGACGACGCCGAGGATCGCCGGCTTGAGCTGCGGCCACTCGCTCGCGTTCTTGGTGACGGTGATGAAGTCGCTGCCGAAATAGACGCCGGCGACGCCGGGAATTTCGAACAGGGCTTCGGCCAGCGGCGATTGCGCCGCGCCAGACGCGTCCGGGATGTCGAGCGTGCCGTCGGGCATCACGGCACGGCCGGGCAGGAATTTCAATGTCGCCGGATTCGGCGTGAGTTCGGTTTCGATAAACATGCTTTTTTGCTCCCAATGTCCGGTTCAAGGCCGGACGTGGCATCAACACCTTATATGGGCGAGGAATTTTGCTTGGGCAAGCCGTGAATTGGGAGGCCAGAACCCTGCAATATTACCGAGCTCCTGCTTCCTTTGGAAACGGCCTATAGGCTTTCGCCAAGCTTGATTACGATTGCCTGCCGATCTGGAGAATCATTTAGAATCAAAGTACAGCGGGAATGAAACCTGGCCGACGGAATAGAAGATGAGCGGAAGGATCTTTCTCCATTTCAATCCACCGGAGCAGGCCGTTCTGCCACCGTCCGGATTCAGGGGGCCTCCAGAGTCCGAGGTCACCCGGCGGGCTGAAATCCTGAAATTGATCCCGAAAGCCTCCATCGGCGCGGAGCTGGGCGTCTTTTGCGGTAATTTGTCTGCCGCTCTCATTGCACAAGCCCGCCCGACGCGACTCCATCTGATCGATCCTTGGTGGAAGGCCAATGGTGATTTTTACGCGGACTGGGGGACTTATACTGATTTCGGCAGGCTCGGGACCGCGCAGGCTTATGCACTAACAATCGACAATCTCGTGCGCGGTCTCGGCGAAGGCGATGTGCATATTCACAACGAATTCTCAACCGACTGGCTGAATTCGATTCCGGATAATTACCTCGATTGGGCTTATATCGACAGCAGTCATGCATTCGAACAGACGTTACAGGAACTCTATCTGCTGGAAAGAAAGGTGAAGAAAACCGGGATTGTTTTCGGCGATGACTTCTATCCCAACGAAAATCACCAGCACCATGGCGTCTATCAAGCCGTCCAGAAATTCACCCGGGAAGCAGCTTATGATCTCGTCTACGCGGACGCCAATATGCAATGGGCTATAAAGCCCGCTCCACACAACGCGCCGTACGGGACGTCGCGTTTGACGACGATTTGAGTCACGCAACCTGATTTTTGCAAGAGAGATCGCAAAAAAGATCTGCAAATTGCGTAAGCGATCCCTAGGGCCGATTGGCGGAAGAAAATGGTGGGCCGGGCAGGACTTGAACCTGCAACCAGACCGTTATGAGCGGCCGGCTCTAACCAATTGAGCTACCGGCCCGGCAGCATAAGGCAAGGCTGCGGGCATTACACCGAACCGGGCGGCACGCGCAAGCAAGCGCTCAACGAAGGATTTCGATCAACAGAACCCAGGCGATCATCACGCCGGAAATAAGACTCAAAATGGCACCGGCGGCGATCCAGTAAAGCCCGCTTGCCTGGCCGATCAGCAGGAGGATGCCGGCGATCAAGATCGCAAGGCCCGGCGCCCCGTTCATGATTGCGCGAATGATGGTCCGCCGCGGCGGCATTGGCTCGATCTTCCATGAGCGGACCTGGATGAACAGCGGCACGAGCAGCATGGTGAGAGCGATCAGGAAAGTTTCGAGGCCGAAGACAAATATCGGCTGATGCGGGATCAGCGCCGCGCTGGTGAGGACGAGGACGCTGCTGAGCAGGATCAATGCGGAGCCAGCCAATCCCGGCAGTGTTTTGAAGGCAAGAATGCGCTCGAGATTGATTGAGATCGCAACGGCAACAAGGCCGGTGAGGGCCGCCGACGCGCCGACCTCCGCGACGAAAAAATTGCTCCAATCGGCCGTCTGAATTTCGTTCACGCGCGCCGTCTTTATTTTTCCGTCAGCTTCAATTCGATGCGGCGGTTCTTGGCGTAGGCGTCATCGCTGTCGCCCGGATCGATCGGCTGGAATTCGCCGAAGCCCGCGGCGACGAGCCGATCGGCCGGCACGCCCTTGCTGACGAGATATTCCACGACGGCGATGGCGCGTGATGCCGACAGATCCCAGTTCGAATGGAATTCGGTCGATTGGATTGGCCGTCTGTCGGTGTGCCCGTCGACGCGCAAAACCCACGGAATTTCAGGCGGGATTTCCTTATTCAGCTCGACGACGGCGTCGGCAAGCTTGTCGAGATCGGTCCTGCCTTCGGGATTGAGCTCGGCTTTGCCGGAGTCGAACAGGACTTCCGATTGGAAGACGAAACGATCTCCGACGGTGCGGATATCCGGCCGATCGCCAAGAATTTGACGTAAGCGCCCGAAGAAGTCGGAGCGATAGCGCGCGAGCTCCTGCACCTTCTGGGCGAGCGCGATGTTGAGCCGCGAGCCGAGGTCGGCGATCTTCGCCTGCGATTCCTTATCGCGAGATTCCGAGGCCGCGAGCGCATCCTCGATCGCCGCGAGTTGGCGGCGCAACGCGCCAATCTGTTGATTGAGAATTTCGACTTGCGCTAAGGCCTGGGCCGAGACGTCCTTTTCGGCCTTCAGAGCCTGTTCGGCGGCGGTGACACGCGCATCGGCGCTGCCATTCCCGGCGCTGGCCGCAGCGATCTCGCCTTGCAGCGCGGCGCTTTTCTTCCGTTCGCTGTCCAGGGTCGCGCTCAGCACATTGATCTGGTTGTCGGCGTCGGACTTGTTCATCTGCGACAAGGCAAGTTGCGCCGTCAGTTCGGCGATCTGCTTGTTGAGCTTGGTCAGCACCGTATCCTTGCCCGAGACTTCGCGAGCGAGAAAAAACTGCGCCAGCATGAAGACGGACAGCAGGAAGGTGATGACGAGCAGCATCGTCGTCAGGGCATCGACGAAGCCGGGCCAATAATCGACCGGCCGCTGCGGGCGCCGGGCGCGCGCCAGCGGCATCAGCCGTGCTCCGCTTCGCGGGCGATCTGTTTGAGAACCTTCTTCATCTCTTCGTTCTGCGTCGCTTGCGCCTCGACCCAATCACGAATCATCTGCTGCTCGTTGCGCATGTGCTGCACAAGGCTTTGGATGCCGTCGGCAAGATTGGCCATGGCGATCGATGTGGCGCGGACATGAGTCTGGTCTGCCGTCGCGGCGATCTTCTCGATCGCGCTTCGCAGGTCGCGCGGCACACTGCCGTCGCCGGACGCCGGTTCGATCGGCAGATCGACCGCGGTCTTGGCCGTCAAATTATCTTCGAGCTCGTTATAGAAGCGGTTTTGCGCCTGCCCGGCCTGCAGGTCGAGAAAGCCCAGCACGAGCGAGCCGGCGAGGCCGAAGAGCGACGAGGTGAACGAAATGCTCATGCCCGAAAGCGGCCGGGCGAGGTTGCTCTTGAGATTGTCGAACATCACAGCGGCATCGCCGTTCGACTGCATGGAATTGAGAATGTCGCCGATCGAGCCAACTGTGGTTAAGAGGCCCCAGAACGTGCCGAGCAGGCCGAGGAAGATCAGCAGGCCGGTGAGATACCGCGACGTGTCGCGCGCCTCGTCGAGCCGTGTGCCGATCGAATCGAGCACGGCGCGCAAGGTCAGCGTCGGCAGCGCCACTTCGCTCACCGGGCGGCCGCCAATGAGCATCGCGATCGGCCCCAGCAGAATCGGCTGGCGCACCTCGTTTTCGAGCCCGCGCGGCAGCGCATTCACCCAGCGCACCTCGCGGAACAGCCGGATGACCTGCCGCAACGCCAGCACGATACCGATGAAGAGGACGAAGAAGATCAGGCTATTGAGGCCCGGATTGCGCGAAAAGGCGAGGGCGATCTGTTTGTAGAGGATCAACGCGGCAAAGCCGACGAGGATCAGAAAGACCACCATGCGAACGAGATAGATGCGCGGGGACGATAATTTATAAGGGTCAATCTCGACCGCCATTGACTGCGCTCCGCCTTCGCTTCCCCGCCAAATCTTGGCCCGTGTTTACCACAGATCGCGCACGAGCGGGATGGCCAAAAAATGGCCGGGCCTGCGCCGTTATTTGGCGGCGCGGATCAGCGTCAGCAATTGCGAATGGATCGCCTCGTTTCCGGCGCAGATCGAGCCCGTCGTCAGCATGTCCGGATTGCCGTCGGCATCGGTGACATAGCCGCCGGCTTCCTTGATGATCAAAATGCCGGCTGCAATGTCCCAGGGTTGCAGTTCGCGCTCCCAGAACCCGTCGTAAGAGCCTTGCGCGACATAACAGAGGTCGATCGCTGCGGCGCCGAGGCGGCGCAGATTGGAGGCCCGCGCCATGACGGCGGCAAATTCGGCGCGGAAGCCGACGTGGCCTTTCTTGCCCGGATGCGGCACGCCGCAACCGATCAAGGCATCGCCGAAATTGCGTCGCGCCGCGACGCGCAGGCGGCGATTGTTGTGATAGGCGCCCTGGCCTTTTTCGGCGATATACATGTCCTCGGTCGCAGGATTGTAGACGAGGCCAGCGACGATCTGGCCTTCACGCGCCAGACCAATCGAGATCGCGAAGATCGGCAGGCCGTGCAGAAAATTCGTCGTGCCGTCGAGCGGGTCGATATACCAGGTGTGCGACTTGTCGGTGCCTTCGACGATGCCGGATTCTTCGAGCACGAAACCATAGCCCGGCCGTGCCTTGGAGAGTTCCTCGAACAGGGTTTTCTCGGATTTCCGGTCTGCCGCGGTGACGAAATCGCCTGGGCCTTTCACCGAGACTTGCAGATTTTCGACTTCGCCGAAATCGCGCTTCAGCCCGCGCCCCGCCTTCAATGCGGCGGCGGTCATGACATTCATCAGGGCGGAACGGATCATTATTTACTCTGCAGCGGGTGTGGGATGAGACAGCATCTGCCCGTTCGCAGCCTTGGACGTCAAGCTAAACCCCACCCATCTTGCAGATGAGTTTCCATTCGGCGTCCGTCACCGGCTGCACGGAAAGCCGCGAATTGTTGACCAGCACCATGTCTTTCAGATGCGGCTCGGCCTTGATCGCCTCTAACGTCACCGGATGTTTCAGCGGCTTGTCGGCACGGACATCGACCATGCCGAACTTTCCGCTCTCGTCGCTCGGATCGGGATAATAGGGCTTGATGATCGTTACGATGCCGACGATCTCCTTGCCTTCGTTCGAATGATAGAAGAAGGCGTGCTCGCCGACCTTCATCGCCATCAGATGCAGCTTGGCGCTGTGGTTGCGCACGCCATTCCAGAACGTGCCTTTGGCGCCAGCTTCAACCTGTTGCTGCCAGGACCAGCTTGTCGGTTCGCTCTTCAACAGCCAATGCGCCATCTGTCACCTTTCGTCTGAACGCGCGCCGATGAATTCCGCCTTGCGCGGGCGTGCCAGCAGCGCCTCGATCGCTGCATCGATGCTGATGCGCTCGGCAAGCACCGCATCGACGGCTTCGCAAATCGGCATGTCGATATTCTTTTGATGTGCGAGATCGACCAGCACGCCGCTGGTGAAGACGCCTTCCGTCAGCTTGCCGTCGCTGGTTGCCGTCGCGACATCGGCGCCGCGTCCAAGCGCAAGGCCGAGCGCGAAATTGCGTGATTGGCCCGAGCTGCACGTAAGTACCAAGTCGCCGAGGCCGGAGAGGCCGGCAAGCGTCGCGATATCGGCGCCGAAGGCCCGGCCGAAGCGCGAAAGTTCGGCGAAGCCGCGTGCGATCAACGCCGCACCCGCACTGGCGCCGAGGCCGCGACCTGCGGCGATGCCGCTTGCGATGGCGAGGACGTTTTTCGCCGCACCGCCGATTTCGACGCCACGAATATCGCGTGAATGATAAAGCCGGAACCACGGCGCCGCGAGCGTCGCGGCAAGCGCCTCGGCGGTGGCGTCATCGGCTGCGGCAAGCGTCACCGCCGTCGGCAAGGTTTTCGCGACATCTTCGGCGAAGCTTGGCCCGGAGAGCACGGCCTGCGGATGCGCTGGCAGGACTTCCGCCATTACGTCGCTGAGAAACAGGCCGGTCGCGCGTTCGATTCCCTTCGCGCAGACGATCAACGGAACGCCCGGCGCGACGATCTCGATCAGCGCATTTGCCGTCTCGCGAACCGCCTGCGCCGGAACGGCGAGAAGAATCACGTCGGCATTCGCGACATCTTCAAGCGACGCCGTCGGCACGATATTGAACGCGAGCGGCACCCCCGGCAGGCGCCGCGCATTGACGCCGGTCGCGGCCATTTCAGCAACATGGGTCGCATCATGCGCCCAAAGGTGAACCTTGGCCGCATTGCGGGCAGCGAGATTGGCGAGCGCCGTGCCCCAGGCGCCTGCGCCCAGCACGGCGATATGCGTCCGTTCCGGCATTCAGGCCTTGCCGTGATGGAGAGTTTCGGCGTCGCTATCGAGCGGCCAGCGCGGCCGCGCGGCGAAGGTCATGTCGTCGCTGAGCCCGAGCCGCAGGCGTTCGATTCCCGCCCACGCGATCATCGCGCCATTGTCGGTGCAAAGCGCGACCGGCGGCACGATGAGCCGCAGGCCGCTCTCGCCGCAAAAGCGCATCAGCGCGCGGCGGATCGCCGAATTGGCAGCGACGCCTCCGGCGACGACCATCGCCTGACACGGCCCGACGCGCTCGCCGAAGACGCGGATGCCGGCGCGCAGCCGGTCCACCAGCGTATCGACCACGGCGGCCTGGAACGAGGCGCAGAGATCGGCGACGGCGGCAGGATTGAGCGGCGCGATTTTCTCGGCTTCGAGCCGCACGGCGGTTTTCAGTCCCGAGAAAGAAAAATCGGGTTTCGGTCGACCGAGCATCGGGCGCGGGAAGTCGAAACGCGTCGGGTCGCCTTTCAGAGCTTCGCGCTCCACCTGCGGGCCGCCGGGATAGGGCAGGCCGAGCATTTTCGCGACCTTGTCGAAAGCTTCGCCGACAGCGTCGTCAACCGTCGCGCCGAGCCGCAGATAATCGCCGACGCCACGCACCGCGACGAGCTGGGTGTGGCCGCCCGAGACGAGCAGCAGCAGATAGGGAAAATCCAGACCGCCGGCGAGCCGCGCGGTGAGCGCGTGGGCTTCGAGATGGTTGACGGCGACGAAGGGTTTGCGCGCGGCCAACGCCAATGCTTTTCCCGTCGTGAGCCCGATGATCACGCCACCGATGAGGCCGGGGCCGGCGGCGGCAGCAATTCCGTCGAGGTCGGCAAGCTCGAGCTTGGCATCTTCAAGTGCCCGCACAATCAACCGGTCGAGCACTTCGATATGGGCGCGCGCCGCGATCTCCGGAACGACGCCGCCATAGGCCTGATGTTCGGCGATCTGGCTGAACACCTCGTTCGAGAGGATTTCGCCGCCGCCCTCCGGTCTAAGGGCGACGACGGCGGCTGCCGTCTCGTCGCAGGTGGTTTCGATCCCGAGAAAACGCATGAATGATCTCAATAGCTTGGAGAAACAGCCGATGCCACCGCCTCGCCGCAAAGGGATAGTATCGATCTCGTCCAACCTAAAGCCCTCAGGCTGGTTTAGGGCTGGCTTTTGGTGCAAAAGACACCCCGTCCTTCACATCTACCCCAAAATACGAGGAAATTGACAATTCCCGATTCTCTTGCGGCAGGCGCCCCCCCGGCGCGACTGAGAATAGGTACGCGCGGCAGTCCTCTGGCGCTGACGCAGGCCAACCAGGTCAAGCAAAGCCTCGCGGCGGCGCTGGGCGCCCAGGCGCCTCTGATGGAAATCATCGTCATCCGCACGACCGGCGATCAGATTCAGGATCGCGCGCTCGGCGAATCGGGCGGCAAAGGGCTCTTCACCAAAGAGCTGGATAGCGCGCTTATGCATGGCGACATCGACATCGCCGTCCATTCCGCCAAAGATTTGCCGACCTATTTGCCGCAAGGCATCGACATTGCCGGCTATCTGCCCCGCGAAGATGCGCGCGATGCCTGGATTTCCAACAAGGCGAAGGACCCACGTGCGTTGCCGTCGGGCAGCGTCGTCGGCACGGCGTCGTTGCGGCGGAGCGCGATGCTTCTACGGCTGCGGTCCGATCTCGCGATTACGCTTTTGCGCGGCAATGTCGAAACGCGGCTTGCCAAGATCGAGCGCGGAGAGATCGACGCGACGATCCTGGCGCTTGCAGGGCTGAAGCGTCTGAACCTGACCGACAAGGCGACGGCATTGCTCGACACGCATGATTTCGTTCCTGCCGTCGGGCAGGGCGCAATCGCCATTACGGCTCGCAGCGGCGATGCGACGGTCGCGGCCGCCCTCAAACCGATTCTCGATGCAGAGACGGCCGTTGCGCTTGCCTGCGAACGCGCGTTGCTTCAGGTTCTCGACGGCTCCTGCCGCACGCCAATCGGCGGTCACGCCTGGCTCGAAAACGACGTGCTGCATCTGCGCGCGATCATCTTGCGGCCGGATGGCTCACAGCATTTCGCGACGCAGGTTCAAGGCTCGCTCGCTGATCCGCAGCATCTTGGCGAGAGCGCAGCTCGCGAGCTTCTCGCACAAGCACCGCCCGGCTTTTTGGCTCTATGACGGGACTGGCGACCCATGCAAGTTCTCATCACCCGGCCTGCTGAGCAAGCTCATGAGACAGCCGCTGTGCTGTCCGTCCTTGGGCACGAGGCATTGTTGTCGCCGGTCGTTGAAGTCGTCCCAACGGATAATCTGTGGCCGCGCGGAACGATCGATCTTGTCGTGGCGACGAGCGCCCGCGCTTTTGAGGCTTTGCTGGCGCAGCCGGATTTCCCGACGGCCGAAGCGCGCCGGCTGATACCGCTCTATCTCGTCGGCGAGAAGACGTGTGAGGCCGCGCGTCTCACGGGCTTTGCGGGTCCTGCTGTGATGGCCGACACGGCGAAGGACCTGGCGCCGAAGCTCATCGCGCAATTGCGTTCATACACGCGGGCGCTCTATCTCGCCGGGCGCGAGCGCAAGCCGAAGCTTGAAAGAATGTGCGTCGATGCAGGTTTCACACTCGACGTTCTCGAAACCTACGCGGCAGCCGCCGCCTCACGCCTGAGCGATGCGGCGCTTGCGGCCCTGGACGAGGGCACGGTCAGCGCAGTTTTGCATTATTCTCAACGCAGCACGGCTATTTTTCTGGAATTGCTCGAAGCCGAGGGTTTCGATCCTGCCGCCCTGCACCACATTGCGATTTCCGAGGACGCGGCAATTCCGTTGCGCGAACTCAATCTGCCGCATATCGACGTGGCGGCGCAGCCGGACGAGGATTCAATGCTCGCTCTACTGCCCGCCGGCGAGCGCGACTGAACAAATATCTTACAAGCCCGCTGGTATGTGGGATGACGTATCGGTGATAGATGTTTCCCAATATCGCGTGATAAAAGCCGCGCGGAATTACCATTTATTCCCGGTCGTCAGTGCATAATACGAATGGTAAGAATGTCAGTTCAGAGGGAAGAAGCGTTGCAGAACGAGGCCGGAGTGCTGACGCAGACGTCTGCGAGCCCTCCCGCGCTCGAAGTCCAGAACGTCACGCATTTTTACGGCAAACGCAAAGCTCTCGACGATGTGTCGTTCAATGTTGCGCCGGGCACGTTCACGGTGCTCCTCGGATTGAACGGCGCCGGCAAGAGCACGCTCTTTTCGCTGATCACCCGGCTTTACGTCACGCGCACCGGCACGATCAAAATCTTCGGCTATGACGTCGACCGCCAAAGCGGTGAAGCTTTGCGCCGGCTCGGCGTCGTATTCCAGGCGCGCACGCTCGATCTCGAACTGAGTGTTACGCAAAATCTGATCTACCACGCCGCGCTGCATGGCATCGGCCCATTCGAAGCCAAGCGCCGCATGGCCGAAGTCCTGACGCGCGCCGGGCTTTCCGATCGCGCCAAGGAAAAAGTGCGCAATCTTTCCGGCGGCTTGATCCGCCGCGTCGAAATCGCGCGTGCCTTTCTGCATCAGCCGCAATTGCTGCTGCTCGACGAGCCGACGGTCGGTCTCGACATCAAGGCCCGGGCCGACATCATCTCGCAGGTCCGCAGTCTCATCAATGTCGAGGGCGTCGGCGTTTTGTGGACCACGCACCTGATCGACGAAATCGCGCTGACCGATTCCGTCGTCGTGCTGCATCAAGGCAAAGTGCTCGATCAAGGCATCGCAAGCGACATTATCGCGCGCACCTGCAGCACGGATATGCGCAGCGCCTTCGTCAAGATCACGGGTGCCGACATCAGCCAGGGAGTTGCGCCGTGACAAGTGTGACGACGCAGCCGCGGCGCGGTTTCACGTTCGCACAATATCTGATCTGCATGGGCGGCATCATCTGGCGTGAAGCGTTGCGCTTCGTTCATCAACGCGGGCGCTTTGTCTCAGCGCTGGTGCGGCCGCTTGTCTGGCTCTTCATTTTCGCCGCCGGTTTTCGTTCGGTGCTCGGCGTCTCGATCATTCCGCCATACCAGACCTATATTCTCTACGACGTCTATATCACGCCTGGTTTGATGGCGATGATCCAGCTCTTCAACGGCATGCAATCGTCGCTGTCGATGGTCTACGATCGCGAGACTGGCAACATGCGCACGCTGCTCGTGAGCCCGTTGCCGCGCTGGTATCTCTTGACCTCGAAACTGCTCGCAGGCACGGCGGTCTCGATCCTTCAGGTCTATGCGTATCTGCTCATCGCCTATTTCTGGGGGATCGAGCCGGATTCGCTCTGGGGCTATGTGGCGGTGCTGCCGGCGCTGCTGCTCTCCGGCCTGATGCTCGGTGCGCTCGGCATGGCGCTTTCGTCGATGGTGCGCCAACTCGAGAACTTCGCCGGCGTGATGAATTTCGTCATCTTCCCGATGTTCTTCGCCTCGAGCGCGCTCTATCCGATCTGGAAGGTGCAGGAAGGCTCGCCCTGGCTCGCGACGGTCTGCCAGTTCAACCCGTTTACCTACGCGGTCGAGCTGATCCGCTTCGCGTTTTATCTGCAAGTCGATTGGTTGTCGCTCGGCGTCGTCGCCGGCTGTCTGGTGGTCTTCCTGGGCGCGGCGATCCTGGCTTACGATCCCTCGCGCGGGATGCTCATCCGCCGCGGCGGAGCTGCCGAATGAGCGCGGCCCCAAAACAAAAACGCTCCGGCAAGGACCGGAGCGTTTGGCATCTTGTGCAGCGTATCGCGGCTTTACTTGGAGCCGTCCGCCTTGAACTGAGAAATATAGGCCCAGATGTTATCGCGCTGGCTGTGCTTGGTGAGGCCAGCGAAGATCATCTTCACGCCCGGAATGTCGGCCTGCGGATTGGTGATGTATTTCTTGAACGAATCTTCGCCCCACGTGACGCCGGACTTCTTCATTGCGTCGGAATAATCGTAACCGGCTACCGTACCGGCCTTGCGGCCGTTGAGGCCGTTCAACTCAGGACCGACGAAATTCTTCGCGCCGGGGCCGATCTGATGGCAAAGATTGCACGTGTGGCCGAAAAGCTGTTCGCCGGCTGCGACATCACCCGCGGCATAGGCGGGATGCGCCAAGCCAGCCATCGCAAACAATCCGGCCGCAGCAAAGACGATAATGTTCTGCTTCATCGTTTCCTTCCCCTAGTCCAGGCGCCTCTCGCCAGCGGGCGCCAATTTAGAGCGCTTCCAACAAATGTGGTAGCCCGATCTGTCGCGGGATGGCAATGCGCAACTTAATTGTGAATGAGCGAGTGACACAACGATGAACGATCTTTCCCGCGTTTGGTTCGCCGGCTCGAACCATTCTCTTCGCTCCTTCCGTAAGATTGCGGCTTTTTGCCTCGGTTTTCTGCTCGCTGGCGTCGGCGTCGCGCAGGCTGCTGACACTCTGCGGATCGCGGCACAAAAGGCAGGTACTTTTTCCTGGGAACTGGACGTCATCAAAGATCACGGCCTCGACAAAAAGGCCGGTATCGATCTGGATGTCACGGAACTTGCGACGACCGAAGCCGGCAAGGTCGCGATCATGGGCGGCTCGGCCGACGTGATCCTCTCCGATTGGCTGTGGGTGTCGCGCGAGCGCAGCCTTGGCGGCAAACTCAAATTCTATCCCTATTCGAGCACGCTCGGCGCTGTGATGGTGCCGCCGGGTTCGCCGATCAAGACGCTCGCCGATCTCAAGGACAAGAAGCTCGGCGTTGCCGGTGGGCCGCTCGACAAGAGCTGGCTGCTGCTTCAGGCCTATGCTAAAAATTCCGATGTCGATCTCGACTCGGATGCGACAATTCTCTACGGGGCGCCGCCGCTGCTTTTGCAGGAAAGCCTGCAGCGCAAGGACGATGCGACGCTCAATTTCTGGAATTTCTGTGCGGCGCTTGAAACCAAGGGCTTTAAGCGACTGATCGGTATTGAGGATGTCGAAAAGGCGCTCGGCGCCAGCGGCCGGGTTGCCATGGTCGGCTATGTGTTCGACGAGACTTATGCCGCGAGCCATGCGGACCTTTTGCGTCGCTTCTTTGCGATGACGGCGCAGGCGCAGGATATTCTGGCGCATTCGACGGAGGATTGGAAAAAGATCGGCGAAAAGATCGGCGTCACCGATCCCGCGGCGCTTGAGATCTACCGCAAGCGTTATCTGGAGGGCGCCGCGCATCGTTCGGTCGCGGATGAAGAGGCGGACGCGCGCAAGCTTTATCTGGTGCTCGCCGGGATTGGCGGCGCCAAGCTTGTCGGCCCGGCTGCGGACCTTGACGCCGGGACGTTCTATAAAGACGCAGCGGGCAAATGACGTGCTGCTGAGGCTTCTGTCGCTTCTCGTGCTGATTGGGTTGTGGCAGGCGGCCTCGATGGTAGCCGACACGCGGCTTTTGCCGCCGCCGCTCACTGTTCTCGCCGTTATGGGTCGCGAAGCGCATACGCACGCGCTTTATTTCAACCTCGCCACGACGCTCGCGCGCGTTATCGCTGCCTTCACGCTTGCGATGGTACTTGGCACGATTTTCGGCATCTTGATGGGGCGGAACAGGACGTTCGACCGGCTCGGCGATCCATGGCTCGTCATTCTCCTGAACCTTCCGGCGCTGGTGATCATCGTCCTCGCCTATGTCTGGCTGGGATTGACCGATGTTGCCGCGGTGCTTGCGGTGGCGTTGAATAAATTTCCCAATACGGTGGTGACCATTCGCGAGGGCGCCCGCGCGCTCGACCCAGGCCTCGAAGAAATGGCGACGGTCTTTGCGATGCCTTGGCAGACACGCATCCGGCATGTCGTGCTGCCGCAACTTGCGCCCTATATCGCGGCGGCGACGCGCGCCGGCCTCTCTCTCGTCTGGAAGATCGTGCTCGTCGTCGAGCTGATGGGCCGCTCGAACGGCGTCGGCTTCGAGATCGGCAGCGCCTTCCAGCTTTTCGATGTCGCGCTATTGCTTGCCTATGCGCTGCCCTTCGTCGCGATCATGCTGGCGATTGAAACTTTCCTCGTGCAACCTCTCGAGAATCATGTCTCTCGCTGGCGACTCAAAGCAGCTTGAAGTCTTCATCAAGCGCAAGGCTTTCCGCGCCGCGACGGGCGAGGTGCGCGAAGTGCTGCGCGATTTCACGCTGACGCTCGATGTCGGCAAAATCTACGCACTTGTCGGCCCTTCGGGTTATGGCAAGACGACGCTCTTGCGCATCATCATCGGCCTTGATCGCGATTTCGAAGGCCGCGTGACGCTGCCGCCCGAAACGAAGATCGGCATGGTGTTTCAGGAGCCGCGCCTCCTGCCCTGGCGCTCGGTGCTCGACAATCTAAAGCTTGCCGCGCCGCAGGCGAACGAGGTTGATCTTGTGAAAATCGCCGACGATCTCGGCGTCGGCGATCATTTGCGCAACTTCCCCGGCGAATTGTCGCTTGGTCAGGCCCGCCGCGTCGCGCTGGCGCGGGCCTTCGCCATCAAACCCAATCTGCTTGTGCTCGATGAGCCGTTTGTTTCGCTCGATGCCGTGCTTGCGCGACGGCTCGCGGACGAGCTTGTCGCGCTCGTCGAGCAGACTCAAGTCACGACGCTGCTCGTTACACACGATATCGATGAAGCCGTGCGCCTCGCCGACCATATCATCCTGCTCGGGCATCGCCCGGCGGAGATCGTCGGCAATATCGATGTGACCTTGCCGCGCCGGGCGATGACCGCGGATTACGCCGCCAAGACCAAAGGCGAGATCGGCGCTATTCTGGCGGAGAACGCGGTATGACGTTGCTCATCTTTGATTGCGACGGCGTGCTCGTCGATTCGGAAGTCATCGCCTTCGATGTCTTGCGGCAGATGCTGGCGACACTTGGCAAACCAATGTCGCTGGCGGAATGCCGTCAACGCTTCATGGGACGCCGCACGCCGGACGTTCTAGCCGAGATCGAAACGGAACTTGGTCATCCCATTCCTGCCGACATGGGTGCGCGCATGAAGGTGCTGCTGTTCGAGCGGTTTCGCCGCGAGCTGCGGCCTGTTGCTGGCGTGAAAGACGCGATCGCGCATTTGGAAAAGCCGATCTGTGTCGCCTCGTCCTCGCCGCCGGAGCGGATCGCGCTCTCGCTTGAGGTGACCGGGCTCGCGCCCTTGTTTGACGATCATGTCTTCAGCGCCGAACAGGTGGCCGAAGGCAAGCCTGCACCTGATCTTTTCCTCTTTGCCGCGAAATCGATGGGCGTTGCACCACGCGAGACGATCGTCATCGAAGATTCCACGCCGGGCGTTCTCGCGGCACGCCGGGCCGGAATGTCTGTCGTCGGCTTTGCCGGGGCAAGTCACGCCGATGATACACTCGTGGCAGCCTTGCACGCGGCGGGCGCGGACGCGGTGTTGACAAGCATGGCGGATTTGCCTGGTACGATTGAAAAGCTGCGCGCTAGTCAGGCGGTCGCATGAGGTTGCTGCTTGTCGTCGCTGCCGCGCTCATCGATGCCGACAGCCGCGTGCTGATCGCCCAGCGCCCGGAAGGCAAGCAGCTTGCGGGCCTCTGGGAATTTCCCGGCGGGAAGCTGCATGAGGGCGAGCGCCCGGAAGCCGCGTTGATCCGCGAACTCCATGAAGAACTTGGAATCGAGGTTGAGGAAGCCTGTCTCGCGCCGCTCACCTTCGCGAGCCACGCTTATCCGGATTTCCATCTGCTGATGCCACTCTATGTCTGCCGGCGCTGGCGCGGGCAACTCATGTCGCGCGAGGCTCAGGCGCTCAAATGGGTCAGGCCGCACAATCTGCGCGATTATCCGATGCCGCCGGCCGATGCGCCGCTCATTCCGGCGCTGCTCGATCTATTGACCTGATGCGCGGCTACTGGTCTTCGCCATAATAGTAATTTTGCTCTTGGCCATACGGGCTCTCGTCCCATTGCGGCCGTTGCGGCGCGTAACCCCAGCCGCCGCTATAGCCCGGCGCCTGCGCGCCCCAAGCGCGCGGGGCAGCGGCATAAATACGATGGCGGTGCTGGACCGAGCCATAATGCGTTTCCGGCGGCTGGCCGGTGATATGGATCATCGCGCCTTCTTCCTTCACCATTTCGAAAAGTGTCGCCGCGTTCTGCGGCGAAATCCGTACGCAGCCATGCGACGCCGGCCGCCCGAGCCACGCGGTCTCGTAAGTGCCGTGAATTGCGTAGCCTCCGTCGAAGAAGATCGAATGCGGCATGGGTGAGTGATAATATTTTTTTGAATAATGGATCGTCTGGAGGCTCTGCACCGAGAAGGTACCATCGGGCGTCGCATAACCGTCACGGGCCGATGAGATCGGCCAATCATACGTACCGCCCGAGCCTTCGACATGCATCGTCTGGGCGCTCAGATCGATGTCGATCATGACTTTGGCCTGCGCGGGCGACAATAGAAACACGCCGGCCAGCGCAAGAAAAAACCCGGCAGACTTACGCATTACGCATCCCCAAGCGGTGCATGGCACCGCGTTACCACAGGAATGCTGTATTCGTGTCACACTGTCTTCGCTGCGTAAACTCCTGTGTGCAAGTAAGGTTGACGGGGCACCACATTAACGCGGCGGAGGACGCGGTGAATTCTCTCGTCGTAAATAGTTAGCGTTAAGCAGAGTCGCGCAAACATTCCGCCGGCGGATTACATGCCGGCGTGGAGGGGCAGGCACATGCGCAGGTTTCTGGTTCTCGCTCTCGGAGTTTTGAGTGTCACTGGCCTCGCAACCATCGAGGGCAGCGCGCAGGATCTCGGAACGCTGCACGCGAGAAAACTGCCTCCCCTCACGCATGCCGGGCCTTCGACGCCCGCCAAGCAGCTCTTCGGCCGTGTTCTCTCGCCAAGTGAGGCGGCAACGCGCAGCATCGGGTTTTATTCGCGCGGCTGTCTTGCCGGCGGTATCGCGCTGCCCGTCAATGGGCCGGACTGGCAGGTCATGCGGCTGTCACGCAATCGCAATTGGGGCACGCCGCAGCTCATCTCATTCCTTGAACGTTTTTCGCGCGAGGTGCCGCGCGTCAGCGGCTGGCCGGGCATTCTTGTCGGCGACATGTCGCAGCCGCGCGGCGGCCCGATGATCACCGGCCATGCCTCGCATCAGATCGGCCTCGACGTCGATATCTGGCTGAAGCCGATGCCACCTTACACACTCTCGCGGGAGCAGCGCGAGGAGATGATGTCCACCAACGTCGTGCGGGCAGACCGGCTGGATGTCGATCCGCGCTATTGGACGCCGGGCCACCTCGAAGTGATCAAGGCCGCCGCCGAAGACCCGGAGGTCCAGCGCATCTTCGTCAACGCAGCGATCAAGAAAGCGCTCTGTCGCGAGGCTGGGCCGGATCGCGCTTGGCTGCATAAGGTGCGCCCATTCTTCGGTCACGATTACCATTTCCATGTCCGGCTTGTCTGTCCGGCTGGCGAAGCGTCCTGCGAGGGGCAGGATCCGGTGCCACCGGGCGACGGGTGCGACCATGCATCGCTCGCCTATTGGTTTTCGGAGGGCATATTGCATCCGCGTCCACAGCTTGGCCCAGTGCGGCCGCGGCCGGCGTTGACGCTGGCTGATCTCCCCGCCGCCTGCCGGACGGTTCTCACGCAGAGATAGCGGGATACGAAAAAGCGGACGCCGGTTTTTCGTAAGAAATCCCGCGCTGATTGAGAAGAGGTAGCGCGGCGACGTCCGGTCGCCCATATTCATCGGATCAATCAATTTGGATGACCGATGACGCACGACACGCAAAATCCCCTGCTCGAAAACTGGACTGGCCCGTTTGGCCTGGCGCCTTTCGCGGCGATCAAGCCGGATGATTTTCCGCCCGCTTTCGCGCAGGCTTTCGCCGCGCATAAAGCCGAGATTGCCGCGATCACCGATGATCCGGCGAACCCGACATTCGAGAACACGATCGTGGCGCTGGAGCGCTCGGGTCAGCTTCTCAGCCGGATCGCGAGTGTCTTCTTCAATCTCACTGGCGCTGATACGAACGATGACATCGAAGCGGTTGAGCGCGATGTCGCGCCTCTCTTTGCCGCGCATGAGTCCGAAATTCATCTCAACGATGCGCTGTTCGCGCGGATCGATACGTTGTGGCAGCAACGAGACACGCTTGGCCTCGACACAGAGGAATTGCGCGCGCTGGAGCGTCATCACATTGGCTTCCGTCGCGCCGGGGCCGGGCAATCGCCAGACGCGAAAGCGCGGCTCGCCGAGATTGGCGAAAGACTTGCGACGCTCGGCACGCAATTTTCGCAGAACGTGCTCGCCGATGAGAATGCTTTCGCGTTGATCCTCGACGAAGCCGATCTCGAGGGCCTGCCGGATTGGCAGCGCGCTGCCGCCGCCGAGACAGCGACGCAACGCGGCCACGAAGGCAAATATGTCGTCACGCTGGCGCGCTCGTCGATCGAGCCGTTCCTGCAAATGTCATCACGGCGTGATCTGCGCGAACAGGTGTTTCGCGCCTGGGTCGCGCGCGGCGAGAATGATGGCCCGAGCGACAATCGCGCCATCGCGGCCGAGATGGTGAAATTGCGCGCCGAAAAAGCGCGGCGCCTTGGCCATGCCAGCTATGCCGATTATCGCCTTGCCGACATGATGGCCGCACGTCCGGCCGCGGCGCAAAGCTTGCTCGATGAAGTCTGGACACGCGGCCGCGCGCGCGCTTTGCGCGAACAGGCGGCGCTGCAAGACCTCGTCACGGCGGAAGGCGGCAATTTCACGCTTCGGCCGTGGGACTGGCGTTATTATGCCGAGAAGCGCCGCAAGGCGGCGTTCGATCTCGACGAGGCGGCGTTCAAACCATACCTGCCGCTCGAACAGATGATTGCCGCGGTCTTCTTCACCGCGCAAAAGCTTTTCGGCCTGAGCTTCGAGGAACGCAAAGATATCGCGCTCTATCATCCCGACGCGCGCGTCTGGACCGTGCGCGATGTTGCGGGGCGCACCATCGGCCTTTTCATTGGCGATTATTTTGCGCGGGCCTCGAAACATGGCGGCGCCTGGATGGGCGCCTATCGCGATCAGCAGAAGCTCGACGGCGAGATCCTGCCGATCATCGTCAATGTGTTGAATTTCGTGAAGCCGGCGCCCGGCGAGGCTTGTCTCTTAAGCTTCGATGACGCGCGCACACTTTTCCACGAATTTGGCCACGCGTTGCATGGGCTGTTGTCGGACGTGACGTTCCCATCGCTCGCCGGCACCAATGTCGCGTCGGATTTCGTCGAATTCCCCTCGCAGCTTTACGAGCACTGGTTCGAGCAAAGCGAAATCCTGCGCCACTTCGCGCGCCATTATCAGACAGGCGAGCCGATGCCCGAAGCTCTGATTCAGAGGGTCATCGCGGCGCGGCAGTTCAATCAGGGTTTTCTTACTGTTGAATATACCGCCTCGGCGCTCGTCGATCTAGCGCTGCATAGCACGCCAGATTTGGACAATCTCGACATTGTTGCGTTCGAGCAGGCCAAGCTCGCAGAACTCGGGATGACGGCGGCGATCGCGATGCGTCACCGTCTGCCGCATTTCACCCACGTCTTCGCCGGCGACGGCTATTCGTCGGGCTATTACTCTTACCTGTGGTCGGAAGTTCTCGATGCGGATGGCTTTGCTGCCTTCGCGGAAGCGGGCGATATTTTCGATCCCGCCGTGGCGACGCGTCTGAAACAATATGTCTATTCTGCCGGCAATCGTGCCGATCCGGAGGCGGCCTATGTGGCGTTCCGTGGCCGTCCGGCCGCGACAGAGCCGTTGCTCAAGAAGCGCGGGCTAATCGAGGTTTAGGCGCGATAGGCTGCCGTAATCCGCTCGAAACATCCTTCCGCCACCGCGCGGCGCGTCAACGGGGCTGTGAGCACAATTGGATTGCAGAAGATCAGTTCGCAGGTGAGAGGCGGATTTTTCATCAGCGTGATGACGTGCGGCAGCAGCGCGTCATCGCCGATCCAGGGCGCATAGGGCGCCGAATAGCGGATCGCGATAGGCTGGATAGCGTAAGCTTGCCCGCTTTTCTCCAAGTCCTCGACGATTGCGAAATGCGCGGAATGAAACAGGTGCGGCCCATCCGCATGAGTCGTCGCCTCGGGAAACAGGACGACATGCACGCCCTTCGCGATCGCCGCCAGCATGGCGGCATTCGTCGCTGGGATCGTCCGCCGCGCGGTTCGATCGACAAAGATCGTATTCACGAGCCGCGCGAACGTGCGGATGATCGGCCAGCGCCCGACCTCACTTTTGGCGACGAAGGCGGCCGGGAATAGCGCGCCGAGTGCTGGAATATCCGTCCACGAGACATGATTGGTAACCACCAGGGCAGCGATCTCGCCGGGTTTCCGACCGCTCACCTTCACCCGCACGTTCACCAGCCAGAGGACCGTCCCGTAGAAAAGCCGCGGCAAGACCTGACTGTGGCGCGGCGCGGCCATGAGCAGCACCCATTGAATGGGCGCGAACAGCAAAAATGAGCTGAAAATTGTCAGGAACAGCGCTGCCGCCCTCAGGCAAACCCCGGCCCATAAAAGGCTGCGTGAAATCAGGTACGAAATGGGATAAGACCTTGGCGGATGGGCGCGGAACCCCGCGTCATCAAAGTTTCGTTCGGGCTGGTTAGCTTGGCCGGATCATATCTGAGCGGATGATTCGATAAAACATGTGGCCGATAGAGCCGTCCTTCGGCGCCGTCATCCCCTTCTCACCGACGCGGCGCCTGATGCGCGCCAAGCGCGCGGCGCCCGGCGATGTGCCGCGGGTGTTGGGCCGGTTCGGCAATTTCGAAATCCGCATCGCCCGCCGCAAGGAAATCCGCAAGGCGCAGCGGCTGCGCTACAAGGTCTTTTATGAAGAAGGCGGCGCCATCGCCCACGGTCCGGGGGCACTGGTGCGGCGCGATATCTGCCCCTTCGACAAATTCTGCGATCATCTGCTGATCGTCGATCTCGCCGCCCGCAATGCTTTTGGCCGGGTCAAGCCGAAGATCGTCGGCACCTATCGGCTGCTGCGGAGCGAGGTCGCGGCGGAACATGGCGGCTTCTACAGCGAGGGCGAGTTCGACATCGCGCCGCTGCTGGCCCGCCATTCCGGCAAGAGATTCCTGGAACTCGGCCGCTCCTGCGTTCATGCCAAATACCGCTCGAAGCGCGTGATCGAGCTTTTGTGGCGCGGCCTCTGGACCTACATCAAGCACTACCACGTCGATGTGATGTTCGGTTGCGCCAGCCTGCCCGGTATCAACCCGCTTGCCCTGGCGCTGCCCTTGAGCTTCCTGCATCATCACGCCTCCGCCGAGAACGAATGGCAGGTGCGTCCGCGCGCTGGCCGCGCGGTGCCGATGGATGTGCTCGACAAGGGCGCGATCGACCAGCGCCGGGGGTTGGCCGCGTTGCCGCCGCTCATCAAGGGCTATCTGCGCGTCGGCGCGAAATTCGGCGAAGGCGCGGTGATCGATCCGCAATTCGGCACGATCGATGTGTTCACGGTGATGCCGATCGCTGAAATCGAGCAGCGCTACATCGCCTATTACGGCGGCGACGCCGGCGAGAGCGCCGCGGCGTGATTACGAGCGATAGTCGCCGTTGATCTCGACATATTCCTTTGTCAGATCGCACGTATAAACCGTGGCCTCGCCCGGGCCGACGCCGAGATCGACGCGGACGGCGATCTCCGGCAGGCGCATCAGCGCTGCAACTTTCTGTTCGTCATAAGCTGGATCGCGCAGCCCTTTGTGCGCGACGCGAATGTCACCGAACCAGATCGCAAGTTGATCGCGTTCGGCTGGTTCGCCGGCCTTGCCGACGGCCATCACGACGCGACCCCAATTGGCGTCTTCGCCGGCAATCGCCGTCTTGACCAGCGGCGAATTGGCGATCGAGCGGGCGATGATCTTCGCCGATTTTCGATTTGCCGCGCCCTTAACCGTGATGCTGACAAATTTGCGCGCGCCCCTCGCCATCACGCACAACCTGGAAGGCGAGATCGCGCAGCACATTGTCGAGCGCCTCGCGAAAATCCTTCAGCCACCGGTCGCTCGCTTTGTCGATCCGCGGGGCACCATGCTTTGCCGCCGCGCCCGTCGCGAAAATGAGCAGTGTGTCGGACGTCGATGTATCGCCATCGACGGTGACGGCGTTGAACGTCGGCTCGACGCCTTTATCGAGAAGCTTTTGCAGCACGTTGGCGGCGATCGGTGCATCGGTGAAGATGAAGGAGAGCATGGTCGCCATGTCCGGCGCGATCATGCCGGCGCCCTTGGCCATGCCGGCGATCGTCACTTCGACGCCGCCGATCGATGCCTTGGCCGTCGCAACCTTGGGGAACGTGTCCGTGGTCATGATCGCATTGGCGGCGCCGAAGAGCCCATCGGGCGCGGCTTCGCTCACCAGCGTCTCGAACACGCCGACAAATTTCTCGGCGTCGAGCGGTTCGCCGATGACGCCTGTCGAGGCAATGAAGACTTCGTTCGCGCGCAGGCCGGCGGCAGTGGCGGCGAGGTCTGCCGTGCGTTTCACCGCTTTGGCGCCGGTCTTGCCGGTGAAAGCATTGGCATTGCCGGAATTGACGACGAGCGCGCGGGCTTTGCCGCGGCCGAGCTGCGCGCGGCACCAATCGACCGGCGCCGATGCGCATTTGGATTTGGTGAAGACGCCCGCGACTTCCGTGCCCTTATCGAGCAGCGCGAGCATCACATCGGTGCGGCCCTTGTAGCGGATGCCGGCAGCGCCCGTCGCGAATCGCACGCCATCAACCGGCGGGATGTCGGGAAAGCTTGTCGGAGCGAGCGGGGAAACTTTGGATTGATCGGACATGCAAGGGCCATCTGAGTGAGGCCCGTGCATAGCCGATCATCTGTAACGGGTCGATGAAATTTCGGCGCCGAAACCGCGCTTACTTTTTGTCAGGAATCGAAGCCGGCGGGACGGGCGCGGCGGATTGCGTCAAGCGGACGATCTTGCCCTCTTTGCGCAGGTTCTCGACATATTCCGTCTGCGCCTTCTGGACGACGTAAGACGTCACCTGATTCTTGACCTGATCGAAGGGCGGGAACTGGGTATCCCGGATCGCCAGCACCTGAATGACATGCCAGCCGAATTCACTCTTAATGGGCGGCGAGATTTCGCCCGGCTTCAGCTTGAAAGCCGCGTCGGCAAAAGCCGGCACCACCTTCTCGCGTGTAAACCAGCCGAGGTCGCCACCGTCGGAACCGGTATCCTTCGACAATTCCTTGGCAATCTTGGCGAAGTCCTCGCCGGCCTTCAGCCGTTTCTCGATCGCGTCGGCCTCGGCCTCCGTCGCGACGAGAATGTGACGGGCGTGCACTTCCTGTTCGGGTTTTTGCGCTTTGGCCGCCTGCTCATAGGTTTTCTGCAGATTATCCGGGGTCACCGCCTCGCGGGCGATCTTGGTCAGCAGCGCTTCCATGAGAATCTTAGAGTGATAATAGGCGAGCTGCTTGGCGAAGTCCGGACCCTGATCGAGCTTTTCCTGCTGCGCCTTTTGCGCCACGAGCGTGCCGTCGATCAGGTAGTCGAGCAGATATTGCTGACGCCCCTTGGCATCGAGTTGACGCGGCACGCTATCGCCGAGGTCTTCCGCTGCGATGCGCAGATCGTCATCGGTGATGTTGACGCCGTTGACTGTCGCCAGCACCTGCGCCGCCTCGGCCTGCGCGATCGGGGCGAATGTCGCCAGCATCAAGCCGACGCTAAGGGCGCCCACGTGCAATTTTTTCGGAAAATTCATGCGGAGGCTCCTCACCATAGGTCGCTTGGCTGCCAGTTACTTGGCTAGTTGGGCCGCTCGTGAACGGCAATTCGGGCTTAAATGTGCCGCGATCATCCGCCAAGCCCGAAACTGGAAAAATGGCAAAATAGCCTCGCGAACGGGCTTGATTGACAAGGCGGACCCCCCCTCTTATCTCTCCAGCAGCCCAGCGTCGGGGTCGCGGCAATGCGCCGCCGTCAGGTTGGCGCCTTTCGATTTCGCCGCGTTGGAACAGACGCAGTTAAGTCTGAAGTTAGCGTCGGCTCGGTTGCATGGGCCCCGCGTGCGCAGGGGCGCACCGCATCCGTTATATCAAGGGTTTGAACGTCGCGTCGTCCGCGAAAGGGCTTTGAATGTTTAGCTCGGTAGCTAAGAAAATCTTTGGGTCGTCGAACGAACGGCGTCTGAAGACATATCGCGCGAAGGTCGCGGCGATCAACGCGCTCGAGCCGGAAATTCAGAAACTTACCGATGAAGAATTGCGGGCGCAGACGGAAAAGTTCCGCGCCGAACTCGCAGCGGGTAAAAGCCTTGACGATTTGATCGTGCCAGCCTTCGCGACGGTGCGTGAGGCCGGACGGCGCGTGCTTGGCCAGCGCCATTTCGATGTCCAGCTCATTGGCGGCATGGTCCTCAATGAGGGTGCGATCGCCGAGATGCGCACCGGCGAAGGCAAGACCCTGGTCGCGACGCTCGCCGCCTATCTCAACGCGCTGCCGGGCACCGGCGTCCATGTCATCACCGTCAACGATTACCTCGCCACGCGCGATGCCGAGTGGATGGGGCGCATCTACAAGTTCCTCGGCATGACCGTCGGCACGATCGTTCACGGCAAGGACGATAACGAGCGCCGCGAATCCTATGCCGCCGACATCACCTACGGCACCAACAACGAATTCGGCTTCGACTATCTGCGCGACAACATGAAATATGAGCTGAACCAGATGGTTCAGCGTGGCCATGCCTTCGCGGTGGTCGACGAGGTCGATTCCATTCTGGTCGACGAGGCGCGCACGCCGCTCATCATCTCCGGCCCGTCGGACGATAAGTCGGAGCTTTATAACTCGATCGACAAATTGCTCCCGCGTCTCACCGCGGAGGATTTCGACCTCGACGAGAAACAGCGGACCGTCAATCTCACCGAGGCTGGCAACGAGCATATCGAGCAATTGTTGCGCGAAAGCGGTGCGATGAGCGAGGAAAACGGCTCGCTCTATGATGCGGGCAACGTCACCATCGTCCATCATGTCAATCAGGCCTTGCGCGCGCATAAGCTCTTCCAGCGCGACAAGGATTACATCGTCCGCAACGGCGAAGTCGTCATCATCGACGAATTCACCGGCCGCATGATGCCCGGCCGACGTTATTCGGAAGGTCTGCATCAGGCGCTCGAAGCCAAAGAGCGCGTGCAGGTTCAGCCGGAGAACGTGACCCTCGCGTCGATCACCTTCCAGAACTATTTCCGGCTTTATAAAAAGCTCTCCGGCATGACCGGCACGGCCTCGACCGAGGCCAATGAATTCGCCGAAATCTACAATCTCGACGTGGTCGAAATTCCGACCAACAGAGCGGTGAGCCGCTTCGACGAGGATGACGAGGTCTATCGCTCCGCCGAAGAGAAATTGCGCGCCATCGTCGCCGAGATCGATGCTGCCAATCAAAAGATGCAGCCCATGCTCGTCGGCACGACCTCGATCGAGAAGTCCGAGGCGCTGGCCGAATTTCTGAAGACCAAAGGCTATAAGCAGATCGACTTTGCCGCTCCGGCCGCGTTGCAGCCGCTCTATGCCGCGGCACGCGCTGGCAAGCCGGCGAAACTTTTTGCCGTGTTGAACGCGCGCTTCCACGAACAGGAAGCCTATATCGTTGCCGAGGCCGGCGTGCCGGGCGCGGTCACCGTTGCGACCAATATGGCGGGCCGTGGCACCGACATTCAGCTCGGTGGCAACGTCGAAATGCGCGTTTCGCAGGAATGCGCCGGTCTGCCGGAAGGCCCGGAACGCGACGCGAAGGAAGCTGAGATCCGCGCCGAAGTCGCGAGTTTCAAGGAAAAGGCGCTCGAAGCCGGCGGTCTCTACATCATCGGCACCGAGCGCCACGAGAGCCGCCGCATCGACAATCAGTTGCGCGGCCGCTCCGGCCGTCAGGGTGACCCAGGCCGCTCGAAATTCTTCCTGGCGCTGACCGATGATCTCATGCGCATCTTCGGTTCGGATCGAATGGATTCGATGCTGGTGCGGCTTGGCCTCAAGGAGGACGAGGCTATCGTCCATCCCTGGATCAACAAGGCGCTCGAGAAGGCACAGCAAAAGGTCGAAGGTCGCAACTTCGACATGCGCAAGAACATTCTCAAATACGACAACGTCATGAACGACCAGCGCAAGGTGGTCTTCGAGCAGCGCCGCGACATCATGGGGCAGGACACGCTCGAAGAAATGGTCACCGACATGCGCCACGGTGTCGTTGACGATCTCGTGGGCAAACATGCGCCCGCCGACGCTTATCCCGAGACCTGGAACATCGAGGAGATGGGGAAGGCCGTCGAAGCCGAGCTCAACATCACGCCGCCGCTTGCCGATTGGGCGAAGGAAGAAGGCATTACCGACGAAATTTTGCGCGAGCGTCTGGAACAGGCGTCCGACGAGGCTTATGCGGCGCGCATCGAGAAGAATGGCGCCGGCCTCATGCGCTATGTCGAGAAGCAGATCTTTCTGCAATCGCTCGATCATCTCTGGCGCGAACATCTCGTCACGCTCGACCATCTACGCCAGGTGATCGGCTGGCGCGGCTTGGCGCAGCGCGACCCGCTGAACGAATATAAATCGGAGGCTTTCGAGCTTTTCGGCGAATTGATCACGCAACTCCGCGAGACGACGACGGCGCAGTTGAACCACGTCGAGATCGCCTATGAGGCGCCGCCGCTGCAGGCGCAGAGCTTCGATTCGCTGACGACGCCGGCAAATTTCATGGAGGCGCTGACGCCCCCCGCCGCGGCGCTACCGCAGGCGCAGGCGCCGGTCGCGCTGCAACCGCAGGCTCAGCGAAGCGCGGCGCCGGAGCAGCGGGTCGCAACTGACCCTTCGACCTGGGGCAAGGTTGGCCGCAACGAACTCTGCCCGTGTGGTTCGGGCAAGAAATATAAGCACTGCCACGGCCAGATCGGCTAAAGATATGCGCCCTTCGATCTTGATCGAAGGGCGTGGGTGCGGAACTTAAAGCCAAGCCAAGGGTTGTCGCAGACCGGCGTGGGACTTGCTTTGTATCTTTCCAGCCCGGGCTCTCTCGCGCAGGAAAGTCCCATGATCCGCATCAAAGTTGGTTGCGACCTCAGTTTTGAATTATCGCAGCCGACGCCGATGATCGTCGCGCTCAACGTGCATTATTCGCGCGCCTCCGATCTCGAACAGCCCGATTATGTCATCACGCGCCCGAGCGTTCCGCTCGAAGGCTATCGCGATAGTTTCGGCAATTGGTGCTATCGCTTCCTCGCGCCGGCCGGTCATTTCGAGATCTTGACTGATGCGATTGTCCGCGACTCCGGCGAATGGGATGCCGTCGCACTCCCGGCGGCCGTTCAGCATCCGGTTGAGGAGCTTCCCGCCGAGACGCTGCAATTCCTCCTTGGCAGCCGCTATTGCGAGACCGATCGGCTGACGGACGAGGCTTGGCGCCTCTTCGGAAATATGGCGCCGGGCTGGGGGCGCGTGCAGGCAGTCTGTGATTACGTCCACGATATCATGAATTTCGGCTACCAATATTCGCGCCCCACGCGGTCGGCGTACGAGGCTTATAACGAGCGCCACGGTGTGTGCCGCGACTTTGCACATCTCGCCACAACGTTTTGCCGCTGCCTCAACGTTCCGACGCGTTATTGCACCGGCTACATCACCGATATCGGCCTGCCGCCGCCGTATGAGGCAATGGATTTTGCCGCCTGGATCGAAGTTTATCTCGGCGGCCGTTGGCATGTCTTCGATCCGCGCAACAATGCGCCGCGCATCGGCCGCATCCTCGTCGCCTACGGCCGCGACGCGTCCGATGTCCCGCTGACGCACAGTTTCGGCCCCAACATTTTGTCGAAATTTTTGGTCTGGGCCGAGGAAGTGCCACCCTTGCCGGCCGCTGCGCTGGCCTGACAGAAAGTCGCCGTGCACCTCTATGGCGCGCGGAAAAAGCCGTGCAACCTGGCCGCAACATGTTTTAAGCCTCGCGCATGAGCGAGCGCACGCCGAGTCGTAAAGGGCCGCGCGTGGCCGAGGTCCTCGTCCCCGTCGCGATCGATCAGACCTATTCCTACCGCGTGCCGGCCGAACTCGACCTTGCCGAGGGCGATTTCGTCGAAGTGCCGCTCGGCACGCGCCAAACCGTCGGCGCTGTCTGGGAGATTACCGACGGCGCGCTTGGCAGCAACCTGAAAGCCCTCTCTGCGCGGTTTGATATTCCGCCGCTCGGGGCTCGGCTCCGCGGCTTCGTCGATTGGGTCGCACGCTGGACGCTCAGTCCGCGCGGCATGGTGCTGCGCATGTGTGCGCGCGCGCCGTTTTATGCCGTCGAGGAAAAACCGCGCATCGGTCTGCGTCGCGCCGGGCCGGAGCCCAAACGCATGACGCCCGCGCGGGCGCGTGTTCTCGCCGCAATCGAAGGCGATCTCGCCATCGGCAAAAGTGATCTCGCCGAACGCGCCGCGTGCTCGACAAGCGTGATCGATTCACTCGTCGATGAAGGCACACTGGAAGTCGTCGCGTTGCCGCAGGAGCCGGTTGCAGCACCGTGCGATCCGGATTTCGCACCGCCGCGGCTTGAGACAGCGCAAGCTCAGGCCGCCGCGTCACTTGTGGATGAAGTCAAAGCGCATGGCTTCTCCGTGACGCTCCTCGAAGGCGTCACCGGCTCCGGCAAAACCGAGGTTTATTTCGAGGCCGTTGCGCAAGCTTTGCGAGAAGGGCGACAGACCCTGATCCTGATGCCGGAGATCGCGCTGACGGCACAATTCCTCGACCGTTTCGCCGCCCGTTTCGGGGCGCGTCCCGCCGAATGGCATTCGGGCATCAGTCCGCGCAAGCGCGCCCGTATCTGGACCGGCGTCGCCAAGGGCGAGGTGAAAGTTGTCGCCGGTGCGCGTTCAGCGTTGTTTCTTCCCTTCGACGATCTCGCACTCATCGTCGTCGATGAAGAGCATGAAGCCGCCTACAAGCAGGATGATGGCGTCTCCTATCATGCGCGTGACATGGCGGTGGTGCGCGGGCAGATCGACAAGGCGGCGGTGATCCTTGCCTCGGCCACGCCGTCGATTGAATCGCGCGTCAACGCGGAGCAGGGCCGCTACAAACATCTCAAGCTCAATGCGCGTTTCGGCGGCGCCAAACTGCCGTCGATCGAGGCCGTCGATCTGCGTCGCATTTCACCGCCGCGCGGCAAATGGATTTCGCCCCCGCTCGCCACCGCCGTCGGCGAGGCGCTCGCCGCCGGCGAACAGGCTTTGCTTTTTCTCAATCGCCGCGGCTATGCGCCGTTGACACTCTGCCGCGCCTGCGGCCATCGTTTCCAATGTCCGAATTGCACGTCCTGGCTGGTCGAACATCGCTTTCGCCGCGCGCTCGTCTGCCATCAATGCGGTCATATCGAGCGTGTGCCGCAGCATTGTCCGGAATGCGATAATGTCGATACGCTGACGCCGTGCGGTCCCGGCGTCGAGCGGCTCGCGGAAGAAGTCGCCGGGCTTTGGCCGCAGGCCAAGGCGTTGATCCTCTCGTCGGATTTTCCCGGCGGCACGGCGCGGCTGCGCGATGAACTTGATGCCGTCGCCAATGGCGCCTGCGATATCATCATCGGCACGCAACTCGTCGCCAAGGGGCATAACTTTCCGCTGCTCTCGCTCGTCGGCGTGATCGATGCAGATGTCGGGCTCTCGAACGGCGATCCGCGCGCGGCGGAGCGGACGTTCCAGGTCCTGCAACAAGTGACAGGGCGCGCCGGGCGCATGGGGACGCTCGGCAAGGCGCTGGTGCAGACCTGGCAACCGGAGCATCCGGTGATCCGGGCGCTTCTTTCAGGCGATGCCGAACGCTTTTACAGCGAGGAGACGGAGCAGCGCCGCCGCGCCGGCCTGCCGCCTTTCGGGCGGCTCGCGGCACTGATCGTCTCGGCGAAGGACCGCGCCTCGGCGGAAAATCATGCTCGCGCTCTGGTACGTGCGGCACATGCGCTGCCGCCCAACCCGAAATGGAAGCTCGCCGCGCTCGGCGGCCTGCCGCAGGACGACGAAATCACGTTGCTTGGCCCGGCCGAGGCGCCGATCGCTGTCATTCGAGGCCAACATCGTTTCCGCCTGTTGGTGCGGTCGCCAAAGTCAGCCGACATGCAAGGTTTTCTGCGCGCCATGCTGGCGACGGCACCGCCCGCGCGCGGCAGCGTGCGCATTGCCGTCGATGTCGATCCGCAGAATTTTATGTGAGCGACGGACGCTATGCGTCTGTTTCGTTCTTCGTGCCGGGCAGCGGCTCGGTCACCAGCGCGGTGGCAAATTTCCGTATGAGACGGGCAAGCTCGTCGATGTCGTGTGCATCCCAGGTTTCGAAAATTGCGCGGCCGATCCGCTCGCGCGCCGCATCGACGAGATCGGTCATAGCTTTGCCCTTCCGGGTGATGGATGCCATGCGGATGCGGCGGTCCGCAGCGCTTTCTCGACGTTCCACAAGGCCGGCCTCTTCAAGCTTCGCCACCTGGCGGCTGACTGTGGTGTAGTCACGCCCCACCCGGTCCGCCAATTCCACCACGCCGATGGGCCCGAATCGCTCGATCCCGACGAGAAGCGGAAATAGCGCTCGGTCGAGCGGGATGTCAGCTTCCTCGATGAGCAGAGCATCGCGCTGCGGCCGGTTTATCGCGCCGACGATGTCGAGCACTGCGCCGTGGATTTGGCGTAGCTGGGCGCCAATATGTGTATTTTGCACTTTATTTCTTGACGGCATCGCTGGCTCCCATATATGTGTATTATACACATAATACTGAGGGACGTCATTATGAAAGCCGCTTTGGTCTCCGCGCCCGGTCAAACGCCTGCCTATGGAGATTTTGCTGATCCGATGCCTGACGCGAATGAGCGCCGCATCAGCGTCACGGCGGCCGCAATCAGTCATCTTACCCGCGCCCGGGCGGCTGGAACGCATTACAGCGCACCTGGGACATTTCCATTCGTCGTCGGCATCGACGGTGTGGGCCGGTCGGACGATGGGCAGCGCGTTTACTTCGCGTTGCCACGCGCGCCGTATGGCAGCATGGCCGAAACGACCGTTGTAACGCCCGCGCAATGCACGGCCATTCCGAATGATCTCGACGACGTAACAGCTGCTGCAATTGCAAATCCGGGTATGTCGTCATGGGCGGCTTATGCCGAACGTGCACAGCTCCAGGCCGGAGAAACCGTGCTTGTCAACGGCGCCACCGGAACCGCGGGACGTCTTGCCGTGCAAATCGCTAAATATCTTGGAGCAAAAAAAGTTATCGCGACGGGGCGTAATACAGAGACACTGAAATCGCTCGAGGCTCTTGGCGCCGACGTGACCATCGCATTGGCGCAGGATGAGCAGGTTCTCGAAGCAAGCTTTAACGAGCAATTTGCCGAGGGCGTGGATGTCGTTATCGACTATTTATGGGGAAGAAGCGCGGAGCGTCTGCTGATCGCCGGTGCCAAGGCCACGGACGTCTGCGAACCGATCCGCTTCGTTCAAGTCGGTTCGGCAAGCGGGATGGATATCGCACTTCCATCCGCCGTGCTCCGCGCCGCGCCCATCGAACTCATGGGAAGCGGCATCGGCAGCGTACCGCTCAGCCGCCTGATCGATGCTGTCGGCAAATTGCTGCGTGCGACGACGCGTGGCGGCTTCAAGATCGCGACCCGGTCCGTTCCGTTGTCGAAGGTCGCGACGGCCTGGCATGATGACGACAGTACTGGCCGCACCGTTTTCATCCCGGATGCGTAGCCGCTGTTTCAAATATTCGGGTCTTCCGCCGTATGCGCGCGCGTGATCGCCTCGATGAGGCGCGCTTCAAGCTTGTGGCGATCGACGATCACCTTCTGCGCGTGAACGCCTGTGACCGCCGAAGCGTGAATGACGAAATCGCCGGCATTCTCGACGTAGACGATAATGTCCTGGCGGTTGCGCGAGACTTCGCGCACGGCGCCGAACGCCTTTTGGCCGTCGGCCAGAAACACTTCGTATCCTTCGCCAACTTCAAGCGCGGCCATTGTTATCTCTCCTGTTAAAGCGTTTTCAAGCGAAGTGGACACCGGCTCGTATGAAGAAATGCGCCGAAAATCCTAGGAATTCTGCTTCCATTTGATCGAACAACCGATCGAAGGAATCTGATGGTCCGGCGCATGGCCAGTCTTGGCGATCATGCGCATCGCGTCGAGCAGTTCGCGGCGCGCACCGGCAGGTGGTGGGTTCGTGCGGCCTTCGTCGAGCCGTCCACGATACTTCAATTTCAGATGCCGGTCGAAGCCGAAGAAATCTGGCGCACAGACAGCATCATACGCGCGGGCCACATCCTGACTCTCATCGTGCAAGTAAGGGAACGGAAATTTATGCTTCTCCGCGAAAAGGCGCATGTTCTCGAATGAATCTTCGGGATGGCTCTTCGCGTCGTTGGCACAGATCGCGGCGAAGCCGATGCCTTCGGCGAGCAGAAGCCGCGCGTCGGCAATGAGACGGTCGATCACCGCGATCACATAAGGACAATGATTGCAGATGAAGACGATGACGCTCGCCTTTTCGCCCGCGACATCGGCGAGCGAATAAATCTTGCCATCTGTCGCGGGCAGACGAAAATCCGCCGCCGGCGTGTCGAGCGCAATCGAGGTGACTGCAGTGGCCATGATCGCCTCCGAGGTGAGGCCAAAATATAGGCAAAAGGCCAGCCCGCGCCAACCTCACAGCGCAGAGGGAAATTGCCGAACCACTATGCACTCGAGGACGGGTTGCGCACAAAAATGCCATATGTTAGGGACCCTTCGCCTTGGGAGGGGTTGGCGAGTTTTCGTGCCTGACCGGGCTTCTTTGACGCCCGCTCGCCATCGTCGCGAATTGCCGCGCGAGTTTTGGAAGCCGGGGCGTTTCGCCAACGGATTTAAGGGTTATTGTCTTGGCGCAAGACGAGAGCATTGTATCGGGGGTCGGCGGTCGTTACGCCCTGGCGCTCTATGAACTCGCCAAAGAGCAGGGCCTGACCGATCAGGTCGCCAAGGATCTTGAAAATTTCGCCGCGCTGATCGCCGGAAGCAAGGATCTGAAGCGGCTCGTCTCGGCGCCGATCTATTCGGCCCAAGAGCAGTTGCGGGCCCTCAATGACATTCTCGCGGGCGCTGGCATCTCCGGCATCTCCGCCAATTTCGTCAAGCTCGTCGCGCTCAAGCGCCGGCTGACCTATATCGGCGACATGATTGACGGCTTCCACAAGCTCGACGATCAGGACAAGGGCCGCGTCCGCGCCGAAGTGACCGCTGCCGCGCCGCTGAAGGACGCCCATATCGAGGCCCTCAAGACGGCGCTCGTCGATTTTACCGGCGGCAAATCTGTCGCCGTCGATCTGAAGATCGATCCCGAGATCATCGGCGGTCTCGTCGTCAAGCTCGGTTCGCGCATGATCGACGGGTCGCTTAAAACCAAACTCAATTCACTCCGCACACGCTTGAGAGAGGTCGGCTGATGGACATCCGCGCCGCAGAAATTTCGTCGATCCTGAAGAAGGAAATCGCCAGTTTCGGCAATGAAGCCGAAGTCACCGAAGTTGGCCAGGTTCTCTCCGTCGGCGACGGCATTGCCCGCGTCTATGGTCTCGACAACGTCCAGGCCGGCGAAATGGTGGCCTTTGAGTCCGGTGTGCGCGGCATGGCGCTCAATCTCGAGACTGACAATGTCGGTATCGTTATTTTCGGCAGCGACCGCGAAATCATGGAAGGCCAGACGGTCAAGCGCACCGGCGCCATCGTTGACGTGCCGGTCGGCAAGGAGCTTCTCGGCCGTGTCGTTGACGCGCTTGGCAATCCGATCGACGGCAAGGGCCCGATCAATTCGTCGCGTCGCGCCCGCGTTGACGTCAAGGCGCCCGGCATCATTCCCCGCAAGTCCGTGCATGAGCCGATGGCGACGGGCCTCAAGGCCATCGACGCGCTGATCCCGATCGGCCGCGGCCAGCGCGAGCTCATCATCGGCGACCGCCAGACCGGCAAGACGGCGGTGGCGCTCGATTCGATCCTCAATCAGAAGTCGGTCAACCAAAGCACCGACGAGAGCGCCAAGCTCTATTGCGTCTATGTCGCCGTCGGCCAGAAGCGCTCGACTGTCGCGCAATTCGTGAAGGTGCTCGAAGAGCAGGGCGCTCTGGAATATTCGATCGTCGTCGCTGCCACCGCGTCCGATCCGGCGCCGATGCAATTCCTGGCGCCCTTCGCCGGCTGCGCGATGGGCGAATATTTCCGTGACAACGGGATGCACGCTTTGATCGTTTATGACGATCTCTCGAAGCAGGCCGTTGCCTATCGCCAGATGTCGCTGCTTCTGCGCCGCCCGCCGGGCCGCGAAGCCTATCCGGGCGATGTCTTCTATCTGCATTCGCGTTTGCTGGAGCGCGCCGCCAAGCTCAACGACGAGCATGGCGCCGGTTCGCTCACCGCGCTTCCGATCATCGAGACGCAGGCCAATGACGTGTCGGCCTATATCCCGACAAACGTGATTTCGATTACCGATGGCCAGATCTTCCTAGAGACCGATCTTTTCTATCAGGGCATCCGTCCGGCAGTGAACGTCGGCCTTTCGGTGTCGCGCGTCGGCTCCTCGGCGCAGACGAAGTCGATGAAGAAGGTCGCGGGAAAGATCAAAGGCGAGCTCGCGCAATATCGCGAGATGGCGGCCTTCGCGCAGTTCGGCTCCGACCTCGACGCGACGACACAACGGCTTCTTGCCCGCGGCTCGCGCCTGACCGAGCTTTTGAAACAGGCGCAGTTTTCGCCGCTCAAGATCGAAGAGCAGGTTTGCGTGATCTACGCAGGCGTCAACGGCTATCTCGACAAGCTGCCGGTTGAGAAGATCAAGCCGTTCGAGGATGGTTTGCTCGCGCTCCTGCGTGCGAACCACGCCGATCTTCTTGAGACCATCCGCGCATCGAAGGATTTGTCCGACGGTTCGGCGGCGAGCCTCAAATCGATCATCGAAAACTACCTCAAATCTTTCGCCTGAGGCCTGTCCTCGCGCGCCCCGAGCCAAATGAGCTAAAGCGGAACCGACATGCCCTCGTTGAAGGACCTGCGCAACCGTATCGCCTCGGTCAAGGCGACGCAGAAGATCACCAAGGCCATGCAGATGGTCGCGGCGGCGAAACTGCGCCGGGCGCAATTGGCGGCCGAGGCCGCGCGGCCCTTCGCCGAGCGGATGGAAAAAATCCTGACCGCGATTTCCGGCGGCTTTAGCGGGACGAAACCACCGTTGCTTGGCGGCACCGGCGGCGATTCCGTACAACTCCTCGTCGTCTGTACGGCGGAACGCGGGCTCTGCGGCGCTTTCAATTCCTCGATCGCACGCCTGGCGCGCGACAAGGCGGTGGACCTGCAAGCGCAAGGCAAGACCGTCAAGTTCCTCTGCATCGGGCGGAAGGGCTACGATCTTCTGAAGCGCCAATTCGGTTCGCAGATCATCGAAGTGATCGAATTGCGCGGCGTCAAGCAACTTGGCTTCGGCAATGCCGACGAGATCGGCCGCAAGATCATCGATCGCTTCGAAAAGGGCGAGTTTGCCGTCGCGACGTTGTTCTTCTCGCGCTTCCGTTCGGTGATCCAGCAGATCCCGACTGCGTTGCAGATCATTCCCGCCGAATTGCCCGAGGGCGCCGGCGTACACACGCACGTTCATTATGAGACCGAGCCGGAGCCGGACGAACTCCTTTCGGTGCTCCTGCCGCGCAACATCTCCATTCAGGTGTTCCGTGCATTGCTGGAAAACGCAGCTTCGGAACAGGGCGCACGAATGAGCGCGATGGACAGCGCCACGCGCAATGCCGGCGAAATGATCAAGAAGCAGACATTGAAATATAATCGCACCCGTCAGGCGATGATCACGAAGGAACTGATCGAGATCATCTCCGGCGCCGAAGCGCTTTAAAGAGGACGAAGCATGGCCGACGAAACCAAGCCCACTGGCCACATCACGCAGGTGATTGGCGCCGTCATCGACGTCAAGTTCGACGACCATCTGCCGCCGATCCTGAACGCACTCGAGACGAAGAACGGCGAAAACCGCCTCGTGCTCGAAGTCGCGCAGCATCTCGGCGAGAACACCGTCCGCACGATTGCCATGGACGTGTCCGAAGGCCTCGTACGCGGCCAGGCCGTCGTCGATACGGGTGCGCCGATCAGCGTGCCGGTGGGCGAGGAAACGCTCGGCCGCATCATGAACGTCATCGGCCTGCCGGTTGACGAGGCGGGGCCGATCAACACGACGGCACGCCGCTCGATCCATCAGCCGGCACCGTCCTACGCCGACCAATCGACGGAAGCGCAGATTCTCGAAACCGGCATCAAGGTCGTCGATCTGCTCGCGCCCTACGCCAGGGGCGGCAAGATCGGCCTCTTCGGTGGCGCCGGCGTCGGCAAGACCGTGCTGATCATGGAACTCATCAACAATATCGCGAAGGCACACGGCGGCTATTCCGTGTTCGCCGGCGTCGGTGAGCGGACCCGTGAAGGCAACGATCTCTATCACGAGATGATCGAGTCGAAGGTCAATGTCGATCCGCACGAGAACAACGGTTCGGCTGCCGGTTCGAAATGCGCTCTCGTCTATGGCCAGATGAACGAGCCGCCGGGCGCCCGTGCCCGTGTCGCGCTCTCGGGCCTCACGATCGCGGAAGATTTCCGCGACAAGGGCCAGGACGTGCTGTTCTTCGTCGACAACATCTTCCGCTTCACGCAGGCGGGCTCGGAAGTGTCGGCACTCCTGGGCCGCATCCCGTCGGCGGTCGGCTATCAGCCGACGCTTGCGACCGACATGGGCGATCTGCAGGAACGCATCACCACGACGACCAAAGGCTCGATTACGTCCGTGCAGGCGATCTACGTGCCGGCCGACGATTTGACCGATCCGGCGCCCGCGACCTCCTTCGCCCATCTCGATGCAACGACCGTGCTGTCGCGTTCGATCGCGGAAAAGGGCATCTATCCGGCGGTCGATCCGCTCGACTCGACCTCGCGCATGCTGTCGCCGCTCGTCGTCGGCGAGGAACATTACAATGTCGCCCGCCGCGTGCAGCAGATCCTCCAGCGCTATAAGGGCCTGCAGGACATCATCGCCATTCTCGGCATGGATGAACTGTCGGAAGAAGACAAGCTGACCGTTGCGCGCGCACGCAAGATCGAGCGCTTCCTGTCGCAACCTTTCCATGTTGCGGAAGTTTTCACTGGCTCGCCAGGCAAGCTCGTGTCTCTCGCCGATACGATCAAGGGCTTCAAAGGTCTGATCGAAGGCAAATACGACAACCTGCCCGAGGCTGCTTTCTACATGGTTGGGTCCATCGACGAAGCAGTGCAGAAGGCCGAGCGACTCGCCAAAGAGGCTGCTTGATATGAATTCTCGCGTTCTGTTTCTGATCGTCGGATTGGTACTGGGCGCGGTCGTCGGCTATCTCACGCGGCCGCAGGAGGCCGAAGTCAACTTCGGCCCCTTACATATCCAGGTCCAGGGCGATCACGCCGCTGGCGTGCGTGACGAAGGTGGTCTGACGAACGGCCAGATCACGCATATCGCTATTTATACAGCGGGCGGCGCCGTGCTTGGTGCGCTCGCTGGTTTGCTGGCCGCACGGCGCGCCTAAAGGGGTAAGGAAACTATGCCGGCTTTTCCCTTTGAACTCGTCTCGCCCGAGAAGATCGTATTTTCGGGCGAAGTCGAAGCCGTTGTCGTCCCCGGCGTCGAGGGCGAATTCACCGTGCTCAAGGATCATGCGCCGACGCTGGCGCTGATAAAGCCGGGCATTCTCGAATACGATCTTTCGACGACGCAGAAGACCCGGTTGTTCGTGCGCGGCGGCTTCGCGCAGATCGCGCCGGAAGGCCTGACCATCCTTGCCGAGCAGACGATCGCGCTTGAAGAGCTCGATGCCGCGAAGCTCGATGCCGATCTCAAGGATGCGGAAGAAGACGTCGCCGATGCGAAGACGGACGAAACACGCCGTCTCGCCACCGAGCGCCGCGATCAGATCAATGAGCTGAAGGCCGCGTTGAAGCTTTAAGCTCCGGCCTTATTCCGAAGCGGTCGCACCCACCAGTTTCGCCTGCGGCCGGTAGAGCGCCGGAAAGAATTGGCGCAGCGCCGCGATCTTCGGCATATCGTTCGTGGCGATATATCCGTCGTCAGGATGCAGCGTCGCGAAATCCTGATGATAGCCTTCCGCCGGATAGAAGGCTTTGAACGGCTCGATTGTCGTGACAACCGGCGCGTCGAAAGCATGCGCCTTATCGAGTTGGGAGATATAGGCTGCGGCAACTTTCCGCTGCTCGGGATTGGCTGCGAAAATCGTCGAGCGATATTGCGTGCCGGTATCCGCGCCCTGATGGTTGAGTTCGGTCGGATCGGTCGCGACCGAAAAATAGATCTGCAAAATTTTGCCATAGCTCACGACGCGCGGATCGAAGGTGATACGCACCGATTCCGCATGGCCCGTCTGGCCCGTGCCGACGATCTCGTAATGCGCGTTCGCTTTGCTGCCGCCGGAATAGCCGGAGATCGCTTCGCTGACGCCCTTCACATGCTGAAAGACTCCTTGCACGCCCCAGAAACAGCCGCCAGCGACGACGGCCGTTTCGAGATGCGGGCGCGGCGCCTCATCCATCATTGGCGCAGGCACCAGCGCTGCGGGTTCGGCAAAGCTGCGTGAACTTACCCAAAACGCCGACGCGCCGAGCGTCGCCGCGACGACACCCAAAATCAGATATCGCGATATATTCGCCTCCTATCCAAAGGTGAACGAGAAAGCCTCGACCCCTGGGTCAAGGAATTGGATTTCAAACGTGCGGTCTTTCACCTCGCCGCTTTGACGCACGAGCTGATAGAGCCGCTGCTCCGTCACTGTGCCGTTGCCAGCCGCATCGATATCGACACCATGGTCGGCGCCTGGCGCCTGGCCGTTGACCAGAACACGGAAATGGATCGGCTTACCGTCCTTGTCCGGCCCGAGCACGAGATGCAGATCGCGGGCGTGGAAATGAAAGGTGATCTTCCCGCCGGCGGTGTCGAGCGAAGCGCGTTCACCGCCCACCGCCCAATTGCCCGTCAGTCCCCATTGATTGAGGTGTAACGTCGGCGCCAACGCATAGACATGCGGGGCGTCATGCACGGCATCCTCGGTTGACGCGAAATGTTCGGCGCGGTCGTAGCCGATGTATGTTTCGGGTGACTGAACATCTCCGGCATTCGATTCCGCTTCCGCGCCGCCGGCCGAGACTTTCACGATATCAGACGCAACACCTGTGTGCCCGGCTTCGGCGAGCAATTGCTGAATGACCTTTTCCGACTGGTCATATTCGCCTTCGCCGAAATGATGATGACGAATGTGCCCCTGTGCGTCGATGAAATAATGCGCCGGCCAGAACTCGTTGTTGAAGCCCTGCCAGATCGCATAATCGTTGTCGATCGCCACAGGATAGGTGACGCCGAGTTCGCGCACCGCGCGCTTCACATTGTCGATGTTCTTCTCGAAAGCGAATTCGGGCGCATGCACGCCGATGACGACGAGACCCTTGTCCTTATACTTGTCGGCCCACGCGCGAACGTAAGGCAGCGCGCGCAGGCAGTTGATACAGGAATAGGTCCAGAAATCGACGAGCACGACTTTGCCGCGCAGGCTCTCACGGGTGAGCGGTGGCGAATTCAGCCATTGCGTCGCGCCGGCAAGCGACGGCATGTCGCCTTCGACGGGGAGGGCCGTCGCGTTGGCGGGATGATGATGCGCCGACATCATCATCATGGCGCCGCCGCTGTCATTCATCACGACGGAGGTCGCAGGTTTCTGCGCCCGTGTCTTATCGATCAAAACCTGTTCGAGTGCGTTCGTCGGCGCTGCGGAGACGCGGGTGAGAAAGCCCGTGTCGAAGCCAAGCGCGATGGCGGCGACGCCCGCCAGCACAGCGGCACCCAACGCGCGCCGAATCCACTCGCCCGCACCAAGCGAGCGTTTCATCGCCGCAAAGACGCGGCCGCCGATGAGAAGAGCGGCGGCGAGCGAGGTTGCCGCGCCTGCGGCATAGGCCAGCAGCAAAAGCGAGGTTTTGGCATTGGCGCCCTGCAATGCCGCGCCGGTGAGGACGAGGCCGAGGATCGGTCCGGCGCAAGGCGCCCAGAGCAGGCCGGTGGCGATGCCGAGCACGAATGACGAGAAGATTTTCTGCCCGCTGCTCGCTTCATTTGTCGAGGATTGCGAGAGTCGATTGCCGAGACTAACGATCGGACGTGTCAGCCGGTCGGCGATCGACGGAACGAGCAGCGTCACGCCAAAAATGGCCAGAAGCACGAGTGCGGCGTCGCGGCCGATCTCATTGGCGCGTACCGCCCAGCCGCCGCCGAGCGCCGCCAGCGTGGCGACGGCGGCGAAGGTCAGCGCCATCCCGGCAAGCAGCGGCAGGCCCGTCTTGACGAAGGGCTCGTCGGCGCGCGCGAAGACAAAGGGCAGCACCGGCAGAATGCACGGGCTGAGAATCGTCAGGACGCCGCCGAGATAAGCTATAATTACGAGAAGCATGTTGTTACCTTAGGCCGTGGCGCCGGGGATGAATTTCATGGCGACGCCATCCATGCAGTAGCGCAGGCCCGTCGGCTTCGGGCCGTCATCGAAGACGTGGCCGAGATGGCCGCCGCAGCGGTGGCAGGAAATCTCGGTCCGCACCATGCCCAGAGTATGGTCGTCCGCCTCGTTGACGCCATTGTGTAGCGGCGCCCAGAAGCTCGGCCAGCCGGTGCCGCTGTCGAACTTGGTCGTCGACGAGAAGAGGTGATTGTCGCAGCCGGCGCAGGCGAAGATCCCGGCGCGGTGCTCATCCAGCAGCGGGCTGGTCAACGGCCGCTCCGTGCCCTGCTGGCGCAGCACATCATACTGATCCGGCGTCAGAAGCTGGCGCCATTCAGCGTCGGTATGGGTGACTTCGTAGGTCCGTTTCGCCTTGGCGGCGTCGCCGCGGGCAAATTGACTTAAGCCGAGGGCGGCAAGTCCGGCCGCGCCGGCGATGGAAAATCCTCTGCGGGTGAGCATCTTAGTTTCCTCAACTCCGAAAGTGGCGGCTCGCGATTTCGGCCGTCATTCGCTAGGAGATACGGTCGGAACCGGCGCGACGTTACGCCCAATGCCGGCTCTCACAGACAGTTGAAAGATTAAATCGCGTTCATGGCCTCCCCCCTTCTCACCCTCCAATCGATCCGCTTGAGCTTCGGCAATACGCCGCTGCTGAGCGAGGCTGAACTCTCGGTTACAGCCGGTGACCGGCTGTGCCTTGTCGGCCGCAATGGCTCCGGCAAATCGACCCTGCTCAAGATCGCTGCCGGGCTCATCGAGCCGGACGCCGGAAGGCGTTTCCTGCAGCCCGGGGCGAGCCTGCGTTATCTGCCGCAGGAGCCGGAGTTTTCCGGCTTCGCGACGGCGCTCGATTACGTCGTCGAGGGGCTGAGCCCGGTGGACGGGCCACACCTTGGCCGCGCGCTGTTGAACGAGCTTGGGCTGAGCGGCGACGAGAACCCCGCGAAGCTTTCCGGTGGCCAGGCCCGGCGGGTGGCCTTGGCCCGCGTCATGGCGCCCGAGCCGGACATTCTGCTCCTCGACGAGCCGACGAACCATCTCGACCTGCCGACGATCGAATGGCTGGAGGATAAGCTCGCGAGGCTGCGCTCGGCGCTGGTCCTCATCAGCCATGACCGCCGCTTCCTGCAAAATCTGACCCGCAAAACCCTCTGGCTCGATCGCGGCATCACTTTCCATCGCGACCGCGGCTTTGCCGAATTCGAGGCCTGGCGCGACCAGATGCTCGAAGAGGAAGAGCTGAAACACCACAAGCTGGCGCGCAAAATCGCCGCAGAAGAGGATTGGCTGCGCTATGGCGTCACCGCGCGGCGCAAGCGCAACCAGAAGCGCCTCGCCGATCTTCATGGTTTGCGCAAGACGCACCGCGAGCATCGCGGCGCCTTGGGCGATGTGAAATTCGCGGCGACCGAAACCGCGAACGCGCCTTCGATGGTGATCGAGGCCCGCGACATCACAAAATCCTACGGCGAGCGGGTGATAGTCCGGGAGTTTACGGCGCGTATCCTGCGCGGCGGCCGGCTGGGCCTTGTCGGTGCCAATGGTGCGGGAAAGACGACGCTCATCAATCTTTTGACTGGCGGCCTCGCGCCCGAAACCGGCGAAGTGAAGCGCGGCGCGGGCCTCGCCATGGCGACCCTCGACCAGAACCGCGCTTCGCTCGACCCGCAAACGAGCCTCAAGGACGCGTTGACCGGCGGCGGCAGCGATTTCGTCGAGGTCGCGGGCGCCCGCAAACATGTCATCGGCTATATGCGCGATTTTCTCTTCGGCCCCGAACAGGCCGGAACGCCGATCGGCCGCCTCTCGGGCGGCGAGCGCGGCCGGCTGATGCTGGCCCGGGCGCTGGCGCAGCCGACCAACCTTCTCGTCCTCGACGAACCGACCAACGACCTCGACCTCGAAACGCTCGATCTGCTGCAGGAATTGCTGGCCGATTACAAAGGCACCGTGATCCTGGCGAGCCACGATCGCGACTTTCTCGACCGCATCGCATCTTCGGTTCTGGTTGCTGAGGGCGACGGGCGTTGGCGCGAATATGCCGGCGGCTATTCCGACATGGTGACGCAGCGCGGGCAGGGGCTTTCAACGGCGCCGATCCTGAAGTCACGGCGCGACAAAGCCGATCCGAAGGCGCAGACCGATGCGCCGAAGGCGAAGCGCAAACTCTCCTTCAAGGAAAAGCATGCGCTTGAGACCCTGCCGGCCCGGATCGTGACGCTTCAGGCCGAAGCGGCGCGGCACAAGGCGGTGCTCGCCGATTCCGAGCTTTATGCGCGCGACCGCGGAAAGTTCACCGTGGCGACGGAGGCACTCGCCAATGCGACGGCCGAAATCGCCAGGGCCGAGGAAGATTGGCTGGCGCTCGAAATCCTTCGTGAAGAAATCGAGGGATAGGCTCTTGCCGAGTCTGCCTTGTATCGACGCCGCGCGAAACTTGCTACCAGCATTGGCGGACCGGATCGACGATGTTCAAAAAGCTCTACCAATGGACACTTTCCCTGGCGGAGAGCCCCCACGCCCCCTGGGCGCTGGGGATCATCGCCTTCGCCGAGAGCTCGTTCTTTCCGATCCCGCCGGATACGATTCTCGTGCCGATGTCTCTGGCGCGCCCGAACCGCGCCTTTTTCTATGCGCTGATTTGTACTTTGGCGTCGGTTGCGGGCGGTATTCTTGGCTATGCGATCGGCGCGTTGCTGTATGCGACTTTGGGCAGATGGCTCATCCATCTCTACGGCTATGGGGCGCGGGTCGATGACTTGCGTGCGCTTTACGCGCATTGGGGCTGGGCATTTATTCTCATCAAGGGCCTGACGCCGATCCCGTTCAAGATCGTGACGATTACCAGCGGGCTTCTGGCCTATAGCCTGCCGCTCTTCATCCTCCTCTGCCTGATCACGCGCGGCGCAAGGTTCTTCCTGCTTGCTGCGCTACTCAATCGTTACGGTGCGCCGATCAACGGCTTGTTAGAGAAGTACTTCGGCTATTTCCTGCTCATTCTTGCTGCTGCCGTAATTCTTGGCTTTGTCATCGCCGCGCATTTGGCGTGAGGGACACGTGGCCGAGACTTATTTTCGAGATGTGCATGCTTCGCGCGCCGCGGGGCTGATCCTGCTGATCGCTGCGGCGACAATCGCCGGGGCGTGGATTTTCCAGGCATTTGGCATCGCGCCCTGCGAATTATGTCTGAGCGAGCGCATTCCCTATTATGTCGGCGTTCCCGTGGCGGCGCTGACGCTTATCTTCGCCTTACGAGAATCGAAGGCGCTGATGCTGTTGGGCTTCATCGCCTTGTTTCTGATCTTCGCTTTCAGCGCGGGGTTTGGCGTTTATCACGCCGGTGTCGAATGGCATTTCTGGGATGGGCCGACCGCCTGCACGGGTAGCACGATGACCAAGGCTGCGACGATGCAGGATTTCATGAATCAATTGCGCACCGTCAAAGTCGTACGCTGCGATGCGGTGGCGATCCGCATCCTGGGCCTGTCGCTCGCCGGCTGGAATGCTGTGATCTCCGCCGTGCTTGCCGTTATCGCCGTCTGGGGCGCGCGCAAAGTCGGCTAGACGGATATTTTAGGTGCCGCGCAATAGCGACCGCACTGAAATTTTGCGGTGACCGTGCAGCACGCGCAAAATGATCACAAGATCGTCCGCTTCGATATATTCGTAGATGATTACAAAGGGCGCGACGACGCTTATGCGCACCTGCGATCCCAAGGTCGCGCGTGGCGCGCCGCTCTGGGGATAGATTGCCAGGCGATCATAGACATCTTCGAAGGCGGCGACGTACCTAGCCGCTACGTCGCGGCCGGCTTTGGCGTCGAGGTAGGAAATAATTTCGGCGGTATCGGAGTCGGCCGTCGCGGTAACGCTGATCTGCGCCACCAGCTTAGCGAGATTTCAGGCGCGCTGCGTTCCGCGCCTTGTGCTCGGCAAGCGACATGACATCGCCACGGGCGATCGCGCCGCGAGCCTCTTCGACATAAGCCTTTGCCCAGTCGAAGTCGTCGCCTTCTTCGGCCACGCGCTCGGCGATTCGCTCGTCAATCAATTGTCGCGCTGCTTCCTCGATCGACTTAAAATCGCCACGCTCAACATGGGCTTTAAGCCAGGCTTCCTGCTCACTCGTGAGAATGACTGGCATCATTCCGCCTCTACCGCCAACCGCGCCCGTGCGCGCAGCTTTTCCGTCTCGCTCTTCAATTGGCCGCAGGCGGCGAGAATGTCGCGGCCGCGCGGCGTGCGCACCGGGCTCGCATAGCCGGCGTTGAAGACGATGTCGGAAAAGGCTTCGATCTTATCCCAGTCCGAGCACTCATATTGCGTGCCGGGCCACGGATTGAACGGGATCAGATTGATCTTGGCCGGAATGCCCTTGAGCAGGCGCACCAATTCGCGCGCCTCGGCGGGCGAATCGTTGACGCCCTTCAGCATCACATATTCGAAGGTGATGCGCCGCGCGTTCGAGGCGCCGGGATAGTCGCGGCAGGCGGCGAGCAAATCCTTGATCGGATATTTCTTGTTGAGGGGCACCAACGTGTCGCGCAGAGCATCGCGCACCGCGTGGAGCGAAATAGCGAGCATCGGGCCGGCCTCGGCACCAAGCTTTTCGATCTGCGGCACGACGCCGGCGGTCGAGACAGTGATGCGCCGTTTCGAAACCGACAACCCGTCACCGTCCGCCAGCACGCCGATCGCATCGCGCACGTTATCAAAATTATAGAGGGGCTCGCCCATGCCCATGAAGACGATATTGGTGATCGGCCGTCCCTCGCCCTGTGGCAGTAGGCCGTCGGTCGGCGGCGTCAGCCCGGGGAAATCGCCGAGCCGTTCCCGTGCGACCACGATTTGCGCGACGATCTCGCGCGAGGTGAGATTGCGGACGAGTTTCTGCGTGCCGGTATGGCAGAAGCTGCACGTCAGCGTGCAGCCGACCTGACTCGAAATGCAAAGCGTGCCGCGGTCGCTTTCCGGGATGTAGACGCACTCGACTTCGGCACCTTTATCGGTTGCGTTCGCAGGCGCCAGCCTGAGCAGCCATTTGCGGGTGCCGTCCTGAGAGACTTGCTCGGTGACGACCTCGGGCCGGGTTAGATGCTCGTGCTCGGCGAGTGCGCCGCGCAGGCTTTTGCCGATATTGAGCATGGCGCCGAAGTCGCGGGCGCCTTGGAAATAGAGCCAGTGCCAGAGCTGCGCGACGCGCATCTTGATTTCGCGCTCCGGCACGCCGAGGGCGCGCAACGTCTCGGCCAGTTCGGCGCGGGTCGCGCCCAACAGCGAGGCTTTTGGCGTCAGCTTGGCGTCATCTTCTCGCCGTACAGGCGAAGATGATGAAAGGGTCTCGGTGTGCAAATCCATTGCCGCTATGTAGCATCTGGCAGCCGTTTTCTCCACCAGCCCTCGCCAAGGAGCAGATTCATGGTTTTTGTGCGTCTCGTCGCTTTGATTTGCGGCTGCTTTGCTTCCGGTGCGGCCCTGGCGCAGGTGGCGCTCACGGACTCGGTGCCCACTATCACCGTCGTCGGCCACGCGCGGACGGAAGTTGTGCCGGATTTTGTGACCCTGTCGCTGGCGGTCGTGTCCGAAAAGCCGACGGCGTCGGCCGCCGCAGCCGCCAACGCCCAGGCTGCACAAGCGGTCGTTCAAGAGCTTGAGGATCAGGGGATTGATCCCAAGGATGTCCAGACGAGCGAAGTCTCATTGATGCCTGTTTATGACAATGTATCCGACGCCGTCGGCCATACGTCGAGCCAGAAACTGCGCGGCTATCAGGCGCGAAACGGCGTGAAGATCCGGGTTAGCGACATCAGCAAGGCGGGGGCGCTGGCGGGGCGTTTAATCGACCGCGGCGCCAATGAATTTCAAGGTCTGAGTTTCGGTGCGACCCATGAGCCCGAAATTCGCGACAAGCTGAACGACGAGGCGATGCGCGATGCCGTGCGCAAGGCCAAGGCCTTTTTGCCGGCGGCCGGGGTCGGCCTGGGCCAGGTGCTCCAAATCGCCCCGGATGACCGGGGTGGCCTCCAGCCGGGCGTCTTCGCCAAGGCGATGGCGCCGTCGGTCGATTATTCCCCGACGATCGAGCCCGGCACCTTGATCTACGAAGCGCAAGTGCGCGTGACGTGGGCGCTGACGCAGCACTAATTCCAACCGCATCGGATTATCCGAAAACCGCTTCGCACTTTTCGGTCTGATGCTAAGGCTTGCGAAGAACGTCGGCGAGCGAGACCTGCGCGCTGCCGGGCTTTAGCGGCTTCTGCTGGCTTTCGTGCGGTGCCCATCCGGACAGAAAGATGAGTTCAAAGGTCGCGGGCAGCCGGCCATCGGAATCGGCATTGTCGCGCGTATAGATCTCCGCGGCGCGGAGAAAGAGCGCGCGGCGCGTCGGCCTGCGCAGCCGTCCGACAAGCGTGTTCGTCGCGCCCATTGCGCGCAGATCGGCGAGCAGCGCGAAAAAATGCGGGTAACGCACGGTCAGCGTCTCGACATCGGTGACCGGCAGCGCGAAGCCCGCACGTTGCAGAAGGCCCCCCATGTCGCGCACGTCGGCGAAGGGTGCGACGCGTGGCGAGACGCCGCCGGATATTTCGGTTTCCGCTTCCGCCAGCGACGCGCGCAATTCGCGCAAGGTCGAACCGCCGACAAGGCAGCCAAGAAACAGGCCGTCCGGTTTCAACGTCCGCCGGATTTGCGCGAGAGTGCCCGGCAGATCATTGACGTCATGCAGCGCGAGCGCCGAGACCGCCAGATCGAATGCGTTGCGCTCGAAGGGCAGAAGGTCGACATCGCCGATGACATCCGGGCGTCCCAAAGGTGCGATGCGCGTCACCCGCGCCGCCGGAAAGGTTTCGACAAGGCGCTCGGTTAGGAGTGGCAGCGGCGTCCCGAAATCAGCAATGGCGGTGAAGCGCCGCCTGACGGCGCCGAGCCGGTCCACGATTTCATTCGTCGCTTGCGCGAGCAGAAAATCGGCGGCCTCGGCCGCCAGCGCGCGAGCATGGCGCCGCCGCTGCAAATTGCGATCGAAGATCAGAATTTCGTTTGCTGCCACGCGAACCTTTTAGCGCATCGGAGTTTGCCGCGAACCCGGCAAATTTTCTGGCGGCCCTCGCAACGTCATTTATGCTGGTCCGATGACGTTTGATGACCCCGCACGTGCCGATCTGCCGCCGGCTGATTGGGCCACCATCTTCCGCGCCGTTCTGCGGCATGGGCGAGGTGTCGCTGGGTGCGCACTCGATATTGTTTTTCCACCATCATGCCTCGCCTGCCGCAAGGCGGTGGCGGTGCATGGCGCGCTATGTCCGGTGTGCTGGCGGCAGGTCGGTTTCATCGAGAAGCCGTATTGCGAGCGGCTCGGCACGCCGTTCGCCTATGATCTCGGCGTTCCGGGCCTGCAATCGCCGGAGGCGATGGCCAATCCACCCGTTTATCAACGCGCTCGCGCCGTCGCGCGTTTCGAGGACGGTCCGGTTCGCGCGCTGATCCATCGGTTGAAATACGGCGACCGGATGGAACTCGCCAAACCGCTCGGCCTCTGGATGGCGCGTGCCGGCGCGGAGCTGCTTGCCGAAGCGGTTCTGCTGATCCCGGTGCCGTTGCATCGGCGACGCCTTATTTGGCGGCAATTCAATCAGGCGAACGCTTTGGCCGAGGTCGTCGGCAGGGCGAGCGGCAAGAAAGTCGATCCGTTCGCGCTGGCGCGAGTCAAACGGACCGTGCCGCAGGTCGGCCTGACGCGCAGCCAGCGTGCCGATAATGTGCAAGGCGCGTTCAAGGTGCCCGAGGGCGGCTCGCTCGCCATCATGGGCCGCAAGGTGTTGCTCATCGACGATGTGCTGACCTCCGGTGCGACACTGAATGCCGCGGCGCGCGCCTTGCTACGTGGCGGCGCCGCGCGCGTCGATGTCCTGGTTTTCGCCAGGGTTGTGAGCGCCGGCTAAAATCCCATATGTAGAAGAATTCAAAAGGTCCAATCGATGCCGCAGCCGCATATCGTTATTTACACCACAGCCTCCTGCCCCTATTGCCATCGCGCCAAGGCGCTGCTCAATGAGCGCGGTCTGGCGTTCGAGGAGATTTCCGCCGATGGCGATCCGGCGGCGCGTGCGGCGATGACGGCACGGGCCAACGGCCGTTACACCGTGCCGCAGATTTTCTTCGGCGACCGCCATATCGGCGGCAGTGACGATCTGCACGATCTCGATGCACGCGGCGAACTTCAGGCGATTTTGGCCGACGCGGCGCAATGATCAAATATGCCCTGAAGTGCGCCAACGGCCATGAGTTTGATTCGTGGTTTCCAAGCGCGGCAAGCTTTGACGAACAGGTTGCGCGAGGCCAAGTGGTATGTCCGGTCTGCGGCGTGGCCGAGGTCGGCAAGGCAATCATGGCGCCGGCTGTCAGCCATGGCGACAAGATCGAATCGCCGCTCGCGCAGGGGGACGAAGCCAAGCGCCGCGCCGAACTACGCGCTCTGCGACACTACGTGATGGGCGTCACCGAAGATGTCGGAACGCGCTTTCCGGACGAGGCGCGCAAGATCGCCGAGGGATCGAGCGAGGAGCGACCGATTCGTGGTGAGGCGACGCGCGAAGAGGCCAGGGCGCTTCTCGACGAAGGTATTCAGATCCTGCCGCTGCCGTTCGCGTCGGAAGATATGAATTAATTCTTTATCGCGACGCCTACGTAAGTCTGGCGCAAGCCGGTGTGCCGACACTGCCGCCTTTACTGGGCGGAGCTTCCCATGCCTCAGACCTTCAATGCAGCACGCGCGCCGGATGCACCGGCGTTTGCTCCGGTGCCGAGTTTTGGCCTCGATGCGACGCTGAACGATGCCGCGAATTTGCTGCGACAGGGGCGTAAGGCCGAAGTTCTTTCAGCCCTCGCGACACTCGATCCGAACATGATCAGCAGCCCGGATCGTTGTCATCTCGCCGGTCTCATTCATGTCGGGGCCGAGGCCTGGGCTGGCGCCGTGCCGTGGTTTGCGCAGGCGCGCAAGCTGCGCCCGGACTTTGTCGATGCAATTGTGCGCCTTGCGCGCGTGTTGCAAAGATTGGGACGCTTTGAAGAAGCCGCCGCCGCGTTCGACGAGGCGGAAAAGTTCGGCGTCAGCGATCCGAGCGTCTATTACAACAAAGGCCTGGTCCTGCACGCGCTCGGACGCAATGGCCAGGCGATCACGGCTTTTGATCATGCGCTCCGGTTGCAGCCGGCTTATCCCGAAGCTTTACGTGCCGGCGCGATTATCCTTTCGCAGAGCGGCAATTTCGACGGCGCGTTGAAATTCCTCGAGGAGGCCCTGCGCCTCAAGCCGGATTATTTCGAGGCGCTGCTGGATCGCGCCAATATCCTCAATGCGTTGAAGCGCGTTGATGCGGCTTGCGAGGCTTATAGGACGGCGCTCGCGCGTTTCCCCGGTAATCCCGACCTTCTCAACAATCTTGGCGTGGCCTTGATCGAGACTGGTGATCTCAAGGGCGCGTTGGAGGCACTCGATCAGGCCGTTGCGATAAAGCCTGAGTTGGTTGAAGCGTGGCTCAACCGCGCCACGGTGTTGATGAAAACGGTCGGTCCGGATGCGGCCCTTCAATCCTTCGACCGCGCGTTGGCGCTTCGCCCGGATTATCAGGCGGCCCTGGTCGGGCGCGGCGTCGCGCTGAAAGAATTGGAAGAATTCGACGCGGCGGAGGTAGCCTTCGATGCTGCCCTCGCGCTCGATCCCGAAAGCGCCCATGCCCGCAACAACAAGGGCGTGCTGCAATTATTGCGCGGCAATTTCCGCGATGGCTTGGAAAACTACGAATATCGCTGGGGCTGCGGCCTCACGCCCCACAACCAGCTCAAATTCCCGATTCCGCAATGGCAGGGCAACAGCCATCCGGGCGAGAAGCTGATCGTCTACGGCGGCGAGGGTCTCGGCGACGCGCTGCAGTTCTGTCGCTATCTGCCGCTGCTCGCCAAAGCTGGCATTGATGTCACCTTCTTCTGCCGCAGCAAGCTGCTCAGGCTGATGCGCGGCTTGATTCCGCAGGTGCGCTGTGTCGACGATCTCGGCCCGTACGAACGATTTGACAGCCAGATCGCACTTTCAAGTCTGCCGTTCGCATTCCGCACCGATCTTACGACTATCCCGAGCTGTACGCCCTATCTGGCGGCCGAACCCGCACTCGTGTCGAAATGGGCGGAGCGGCTGATGAGCCGTGGCAATTCCGCCGCCTTCAAGATCGGCTTGTGCTGGCAAGGCAATCTTGACCCCAAGGCGGACCCCTCGCGGTCGATTCCGCTCGCGCATTTCGCGCCGCTTGCGGGCACGAAGAATTTTCGCCTCATCAGCCTTCAAAAAGGTGAGGGCGCCGCGGCCTTGGCCGCAGTACCGGAGCTTGCCATCGAGATGCTTGGCGCCGATTTCGATGCCGGGCCGGATGCATTTATCGATACGGCCGCGGTGATGCAGACGCTCGATCTCATTATCACCTGCGACACGTCCGTGGCGCATCTCGCCGGCGCCTTGGGGCGTCCGACCTTTCTCCTGCTCAGGAAGGTGCCGGATTGGCGCTGGATGCTCGACCGCGAAGATACGCCCTGGTATGCGACCATGCGGCTCTTCCGTCAGCGCACGCGCGGCGATTGGGACGAGACGATGCTGCGCGTCGTGGACGTCGCCAAAGCCTTGCATGATTATAACTCGGGGCTTCAGACCTTGCGCTCAGCCGCGATGATGTAATTCACGTCCATATCCGCGCTGCGTGTCCAGGTGTCGGTGAGCGGGTGATAGACGACGCCGGTTTCGTCGAGAATTTTCAGGCCGCCGCTGCGTAACGCGAGACGCAATTCGCGTGGCGTCACGAAATGCTGCCAGTCGTGCGTGCCGCGCGGCAGCCAGCGCAAAATATATTCGGCGCCGACGATCGCGAGCGCGTAGCTCTTCAGCGTCCGGTTGAGCGTTGCGGCAACCATGACACCGCCCGGCCGCACCAGTGATGCCGCTGTCGCGACAAAGGCTTTGACGTCACGGACGTGCTCGACGACCTCCATCGCGAGCACAACGTCGTAGCGCAGGTTCTTTTCCGCCAACGCCTCGGCCGTCGTTTCAAGATAATCGATTCTTAAGCCCGATTGCTCGGCATGATGTCGCGCAACCTCGATATTGGTCGGTGCTGGATCGACCCCGGTGACTTCAGCGCCAAGACGCGCCAGGGCTTCGCTGAGAACGCCCGCGCCGCAGCCGATATCAAGGATTTCGAGCCCGTCGAGCGGGCGGCCGGGGTTGGCCGTCGGCCGGCTGTCACGGCGCGGCCGATCGACGAGAAGTTGCTTAAGATAGTCGACCCGCACGGGATTGAACCGGTGGAGGGGCTTCATCGGCCCCTTCAAATCCCACCAGGTCGCCGCCAAACGGTCAAAACGCGCGACTTCCTCCGGATTGACGCTGGCTCCGTCTTGCGGTGTCTCCCCCGTCATTTTAACCCTCCTGTTGGCCGCATGCGCTGTTCATTGACTTCGCCGCCGGGGTCGTGGTGTAAACGCGCCGCATTGCCGCGGCCGGCCCGGCCGCCGCGGTGAACCATTTTTAGAGCCCGAATCAAGAAAGCGCTGCCGGATCCGATGGGCCGCCTTGTGATGAAATTCGGCGGAACCTCCGTCGCAGGCGTCGACCGTATCCGCAATGTGGCGCGCCATGTCCAACGCGAAGTTGCGGCCGGCCACGAAGTTGCGGTCGTCGTCTCGGCAATGGCCGGCAAGACCGATGAGCTCGTCGCGCTCTGCAAAGACGCCTCCCGTCGCTACGACCCGCGCGAATATGATGCCGTTGTCGCTTCGGGCGAGCAGGTGACCGCCGGTCTGCTCGCAATCGTTCTCAACGATATGGGCATCCCGGCGCGGTCCTGGCAAGGCTGGCAGGTGCCGATTCTCACGACGGAGGCAGCCAGCGCCGCGCGTATCTCGGCGGTGAACGGCGAACACATTCTCGCGGGTTTTCTCGCCAAGGAAGTTGCCGTCGTCGCTGGCTTCCAGGGCATGAGCGCCGCCACGGGCCGTATCGCGACGCTCGGCCGGGGCGGCTCCGACACGAGCGCCGTCGCGATCGCCGCGGCGATCAAGGCGGAACGCTGCGATATCTACACGGATGTGGACGGCATATATACGACCGATCCGCGCGTTGTGCCGAAAGCGCGGCGGCTTGACCGTATCGCCTTCGAAGAAATCTTGGAAATGGCCTCGCTCGGCGCCAAGGTGATGCAGGTGCGCTCAGTCGAACTTGCGATGATGAAACGCGTCAAGACCTATGTGCGGTCTTCATTTGACGATCCCGACAGTCCGAGCCCTGGCACTTTGATTTGCGATGAGGAGGATATCGTGGAGCAGCAGGTCGTGACCGGCATCGCCTTTTCACGCAACGAGGCGCAAATCACCTTGCGCCGCGTCGCCGACCGGCCGGGCGTGGCCGCGGCGATTTTCATGCCGCTCGCGGACGCGCATATCAACGTCGATATGATCGTCCAGGTCGCGTCCGACGACACTGTGACGACCGATATGACGTTCACGGTTGCCGCCAACGATTACGACCGCGCCCGCGCGATTTTGGAAAAAGCACGTGCCACGATCGGCTATGCTGCATTGCAGGGTGCCGTTGATGTTGCCAAGGTTTCGGCGATCGGTATCGGCATGCGCAGCCACGCCGGCGTCGCGGCGCTGGCGTTCAAATCGCTGTCGGAAAAGGGCATTAACATTCGCGCGATCACGACGTCTGAAATCAAATTTTCAATATTGATTGACGCCGCCTATACGGAACTCGCGGTCCGCACGTTGCACACGCTTTATGGTCTTGATCAGGTCTAAATCCGCGTAACTTTTTCGCGGCCTGTCGTTTGAACGCTTGCGGTCTGATCTTTGCATTCGCTATAGGAAGGTGTCGCGTTTCGCTGGCACCGGCTCTTAACTATGGCGGAGTTCTTTGCGGACCCGTCTGATCGCCGCGGCGCCATCGTTGGAGGAGCGTGCGGCGGGCGTTCCTCCTGATCGATCGCTTTCAGTCCCCCTGTGGATAAGCTTGTGCCGACCTATGAATCCCAGGCCGAAGGGCCGGAACAAGACAAGGCAGTGCGCACGGTACCGGGGGGGCCCGCGTCAATTGCTGCGGCGCCTACGCGAGGTCGTGGCCGAGCCGATCAGCCCGCAAGATCGCCTCGATAAGATCGTCATCCTCATCGCCGCAAATATGGTGGCGGAGGTTTGCTCGGTTTACGTTCTGCGCGCCGACGGCCGACTTGAACTTTTCGCCACGGAAGGTTTGAATCGCGAGGCCGTCCATCTCACTTCGATGCGGAAAGGCGAGGGCCTTGTCGGCCTGATCGCCGAATCGGCCGAGGCGTTGGCGCTCGCCGATGCACAACACCATCCTTCGTTTTCCTATCGGCCGGAGACGGGCGAAGAAATTTATTCCTCGTTCCTCGGCGTGCCGATCCTGCGCGGCGGCAACACGCTGGGCGTCCTCGTCGTGCAGAATCGTGCGCGCCGCGTCTATCTCGAAGAGGAGATGGAGGCGCTACAGACGACGGCGATGCTGCTCGCCGAAATGGTCGCTTCGGGCGAACTGCAGTCGATCGGTCTGCTCGATACCGAGATCGCGCTCAACCGGCCGGTGACGCTGAAAGGCGTGCCGCTCGCGGATGGTGTCGGGCTTGGCTACGTCGTGCTGCACGAGCCGCGCGTCATCGTAAAACAACTTGTTGCCGAAGACGTCAAAGCCGAGACGGACCGGCTCGAAACCGCGATCACCGGCGTACGCGAATCGATCGACAAATTGATTGAGCGCGGCGACCTTGGTCATGGCGAGCATCGCGAGGTGCTCGAAGCCTTCCGCATGTTCGCTTACGATCGTGGCTGGATGCGTCGGCTGCGCGAGGCGGTCGCGACGGGTCTCACGGCTGAGGCTGCGGTCGAGCGCGTGCAAAACGATGCGCGTGCCCGGCTGCAGCGCCAGACCGACCCTTATCTGCGCGAACGCCTGCACGATCTCGACGACCTTGCCAACCGGCTGCTTTATCAGCTCGCTGGCCGCGATTTCGTAACCGCGCAATCAGAACTGCCCGACAACGCCATCATCGTCGCGCGTACGATGGGACCGGCGGCGCTGCTTGATTATGATCGCACCAAATTGCGCGGCATCGTGCTGGAGGATGCGGGCCTTTCGAGCCATGTCGCGATCGTCGCCCGGGCGCTCGGCATTCCCTCGGTCGGCGAAGTCTCGAACATTCTCTCTTTCGTCGAGCCCGGCGATGCCTTGATTGTCGATGGTTCGACCGGCGATGTACAGGTGCGCCCGCCGGGCGATGTCCAGAACGCTTATGCGGAAAAGGCCAGACTGCGCGCGCGGCGGCAGGAGCAATATCACAAGCTGCGCGACGTTCCTTCCGTCACCAAGGATGGCACTGCGTTCGAATTGCATATGAACGCCGGCCTTCTTGTCGATCTTCAGCATGTGGAAGAAACCGGCGCGACCTCGATCGGCCTGTTCCGTACCGAATTGCAATTCATGATCGTTTCGCAATTCCCGCGGATCGAACAGCAATATGATTTCTATACGGCCGCTTTCGCGTCTGCCGGGGATCGGCCGATCACTTTCCGCACGCTGGATATCGGCTCGGACAAAGTGCTGCCCTATATGACGCAGGCCGAGGAAGAAAATCCTGCGCTCGGCTGGCGCGCGATCCGTATTTCGCTCGATCGTCCGGCGTTGCTGCGGATGCAATTGCGCGCGCTGCTGCGGGCCGGTGCCGGTCGCGATTTGCGGATCATGTTTCCAATGGTCGCCGTCGTTGACGAATTCGCCAGGGCGAAAGTTTTAGTCCAGCGGGAAATCGCTTTTCTGAAGCGCCATAATTACGGCGTGCCGCGCGAAGTGCAGCTCGGCGCAATGGTCGAGGTGCCGTCGTTGCTCTGGCAACTCGACGAAATTTGCGCCCAGGCCGATTTTCTGTCGGTCGGTACGAATGACTTGATTCAATACATGTTCGCCGCCGATCGTGAGAACAAGCATGTGTCGAGCCGGTTCGATCCTTTATCGGCGCCGCTGTTGCGGGCCTTGCGCGGAATCGTCGAAGCCGCTTCGCGCAACAAGACGCCTGTGACGCTCTGCGGCGAGATGGGCGGCCAGCCGCTGGAAGCGCTCGCATTGATGGCGATCGGCTTCCGCAAATTGTCGATGTCCGCGTCCTCGATCGGCCCGGTCAAGGCGGCGTTGCTTGCCACAGACCTCGCGGCGGTGAGCAAATTGGTCGGCGGTCTGATCGATGCCAAAGACGGCGCACGTTCCATCCGTGAGCCGCTCAACGCATTCGCGATCGCGCAGGACATTCCCCTCTAGACCACCACTCCAGGCCTGCGCTCTAGCCGCGGCATTGACGGGGTCGCCGCGATAAGCTCTTAGAAAGTCATGCTGCCGCAAGACAAGCTCGATCTCATTCTGCGCCGTCATACCGAAATTTCGGATCGTCTCGCCTCGGGTCCCGATTCGACAACCTTCGTTGCGCTTTCGCGCGAATTGGCGGAACTCGACGACGTCGTCACCGCGATCCGCGCTTATCGCAGCGAAGTCGGCGAGATCGCGGGACTCGATTCGCTCCTCAACGATCCGAAGCTCGACGCCGAGATGCGCAGCCTCGCGGAGAGCGAACGCACGGAGGCGCGCGACCGGCTCGCGGTGCTCGAACAAAAGCTGCGCATCTCCTTATTGCCAAAGGATGCCGCGGACGAGAAAAGCGCCATCCTCGAAATTCGCGCCGGCACGGGCGGCGACGAAGCGGCACTTTTTGCGGGCGATCTCTTCCGCATGTATCAGCGCTATGCGGAGACCAAGGGCTGGCGCGTTGAGATCGTCTCGGCGAGCGAAGGCGCGCTTGGCGGCTTTAAGGAGATCATTGCCGAAATCGAGGGCCGTGGCGTGTTCGCCCGGCTCAAATTCGAATCCGGCGTGCATCGGGTGCAACGTGTCCCGGAGACCGAAACGCAGGGCCGCGTGCATACGTCGGCGGCGACGGTCGCCGTTTTGCCGGAAGCGCAGGATGTCGACATCGACATCAATGAGAAGGATCTGAAGATCGATCTCATGCGCGCGCAAGGCGCTGGCGGCCAGCACGTCAACAAGACGGAATCGGCGATCCGCATCACGCATCTGCCGACGAATACGATCGTCTTCGTGCAGGACGAGCGCTCGCAGCACAAGAACCGGGCGCGGGCGATGGCGCTCCTGCGCGCGCGGCTTTACGACACGCAGCGCCAGAAGCTCGATGCCGAACGCGCGGCGGACCGGCGTTCGCAGGTCGGTTCAGGCGATCGCTCTGAGCGCATCCGCACGTATAATTTTCCGCAAGGCCGCGTCACCGATCATCGTATCAATCTGACGCTTTATAAGCTCGACAAAGTGATCACCGGAGAGGCGCTCGATGAAATCATCGACGCCCTGATCACCGAGCATCAGGCGACGCTGCTGGCGAGCGAGAAGTAAACCTCTCACCACTTCGATCCGATGCTTCAATCCGGTCCGACAAGCTGGCCCGGCGGTGGCAACGCCGGTCCGCTGGGTATTGTTTGATGGCCGTGCAACAGGCTTGCGAAAACGCCCGCGAAGGTCGCATCGAGCCCAGCGAAAATCGTATTGTTGGCGAGCGCGGCAATGGGCCAGCCCTGCTGATGGGTGAAGAAAAAATGTGCCATGAGCGCGACCGCAATTACCAGCGCCGCGCCCGCGTCGAGGGCATTGGCGCGCTTCAACAAGGTTAGAGCCAGGACCGGTGCAATCAGGCTTGCCGAAAAAACGGCTGCGAGAAGCACGAGCGTGCGCGGATCAGCGCGATGATGCGCAAAGAAATACCCCGCAAGAACGACAAGCAGAATTGTCAAAGCCCGCGCGATCGCCAGACGGCGGCTCACGGGCCCAAACCGGCGGCGATTTGGGTGATAGATGTCGTGGCCGAGGCTCGTCGTGAAAGATTGAATGCCGGAGGCCGCAACGGCGATGCCGAGCGTCATCGCAAAGACCGACGCCAGGCCGCCGAGGACCGCGCCCAGGTGCGCCAGATCGGGCAGGTTTTCGAGAAGATAGGCGGCGCTCGCGCCGATGTCTCGCGGCCGCAAGCCTGCCGTTAAGCCAGGCAGTGCGCCGCAGGCGACACCGATAGCGATCGGATCGTTGGTGGCCGTGCCGCAGAGTGTCAGTCCGCTCGCGCCGCCTGTCAGCACTTGCGCGGAGACCTTAACCGGGTCTTGTCCGATAAGGACGTCGTCAAGCGCATAGGATGCGCGCGACAGGCTGGTGATAGAAAGAAGCGCCAGCACGCCGATGAAAAACACAGCCAGCGGTCCGGCCCTTAGCGCCGTAATTCGCCCGTCGCTCGCGACCGATGGCCCAAACAACGGCGTCAAGGCCGCAAGCCCGAGCCCCAACGCGACGGCAATTGCGGGATTGAAGGCGGGCGCAGGCTCCATCGCGGCGAGTTGCACGAAGCGTGTCATGCCAAACCCAAGCGGCGATTGGTGCAGCAGGGCGAGTATCGCGGGCAAGCCGAGCGCGGCCAGAGTCACGATCGTTCCGCCGGCCGCAAGCCAGATGACGCCGGAAAGGCCCCCGGGCACGATCAAAAGAATGAGCAGGAAGCCGACAACGAAAATGCCGAGGCCGCGGCTCGCCCCTGTCGTCGCGATAAAGGCGCGCAGCGCGATGTCATAACCTGCCAGCGCGATGAAAACGGCGCAGCCGGCGGCAATGCCGGCAACGACGCACCGCACCAGCGGATGCGGGAAGCGCATCCCGACGAGATCGGCAATCGAGAAAGCGGCGCTGCGGCGCAGGTAAGGCCCAGTGATGCAGAGCGCAGCAGCGAGCCCCAACGCGAAACCCATGGCGAGCGAAGAAAAGCTGACATCCGGCAGGAGGGGCGGCAAAAACGGCAGAAACAATCCCGCCGCGAGGCCGGCATAGGCAAGCGCCGTATAAGCCGGCGGCAGATTGCGGCCGCCGGCGTAAAATTCCGCCGGTCGCATTGTGCGCAAGCGTGTCGCGATGACGACGAGCCCAGCGAAGATCAGAGCCCAGACACAAAAGCGCAGGGCAATATCGGGTAGACCGATGCGCGCCAGCACCGCCAGCAAACCGAGTCCGACGACGAAGGCCGCAAGAGCGAAGCTGAAGCCGGCATCAATCGAAGCGCGCCCGAGATTGGCGTCGGAATTGTGCTTTTGCGTCATTGGGAACCTGGGACAAGCGGGCGAAGCACATCATAAAGCCATCGCAATCGTTGGGAAACATAGCTACCGGCACTGTGAGGCGGCGCACTTGGTCTTGGCCGGGGCGCGCCTACATAAGCCTCGCATTTTGCCAGAGAGGCCATCATGGTCGAGGATATCAAGACAGCACCGCCCCCTGCCGGCGCTTGGGCACCGGCCGAAGTTTCGGACTGGAGACCGCAGCCGAGGACGCCGCTGGCGCGCTTTCTCGGCGGCTCGCCGGTGCATGTGTTTCTGCGGCTGCTTGTATTGTCGCTGCTTGTTGGTGCCCTGCTGATGTGGCTCGACATTCGGCCTTATGACATCATTGAGGGCGTCGTGCGCTTTGCGCATAGGATATGGGCGCTCGGCTTCGGCGCCATCCGTCAGGTTGGTGATTATATCCTGGCAGGCGCCATTATCGTGGTGCCGGTCTGGTTCATCTCGCGGCTTTTGTCGTCGCGGTCCTAATCGAACTTATTTGGTCAGATTTCCGCATGTAATTGGGCATTGGACATTCGGCCCGCTGCCCATTCCTGCGCATGCCGGCCGCGAAGCGCCGCGAGATTATCGACGCCCGCGTTTGTAAGCCGCGCCAGCAATCCGCGCTTGATGTCCGCCGCGATGCCGATGCCTTTGTAGATGAAAGCCGAATAGAGCTCGACGAGATCGGCGCCCGCTTCGATCTTGGCGAGCGCGGTGGCGGCATTCTCGACGCCGCCGATTCCGATCAGCGGAAACGCGCCTTCCACGCGCAAAAATGCGTGCGCGAGCAGCCAGGTCGAAAGATGAAACAGCGGCCGGCCGGACAGGCCGCCTTGCTGGGCTGCGATTTGATAATCGGCGAGATTTTCCGGCCGCGACAAAGTCGTGTTCGAAATCGCCAGGCCATCGACACGGCAGCTTTTGCAAACCTCGACGATCCCGTCGAGTTCATCGAGCGTCAGGTCCGGCGCGATCTTGACGACAATGGGCACACGCCGCGGTGCCATCTCGCGTGCGGCGAACACGTTCGCCAGCAGGACATTTAACGCGCTCTGATTTTGAAGATCGCGTAAGCCCGGCGTGTTCGGTGAGGAAATGTTGATGACGAAAAAATCCGCCACGTCAGCGAAGGCTTTGACGCCTTCGACGTAATCCATCACGCGATCCCCGGACTCTTTGTTGGCCCCGAGGTTCACGGCGACGAGACCGCCGCGGCCGCGCCGGGCCGCAAGCTGCTCATGCGCAAAGGCGTGCCCGAGGCTGTTGAAGCCGAGCCGATTGATGATGGCGCTGTCGCGCGGCAACCGAAAAATGCGTGGCCGCGAATTGCCGGGCTGTGGCAGCGGTGTGACCGTGCCCGCTTCGACGAAGCCGAAGCCGAGCCGCAGGATCGCATCGACTGCCTCGCCGTTTTTGTCAAACCCTGCCGCCAGCCCGAGCGGATTGGGGAAATCAAGCCCGAACGCTTTCACTGCGAGGCGAGGATCATCCGGCGCCGCTAGGGGCACCGGGAGCAGCCCCAGCCCGCGGACCGCCAGGCGATGCGCGGTTTCCGGCGGTAAGCGCAAAGCAATCGCATGTGCCGCGCTCGTCAGCGGGTGCGGCCGGCTCATGGAAACTTTTCGTCCAATTGATGCGAGCCGTCGGGTCCGAGCGGCAAAGTCGCAACCGAGACGACGGCATCCAGCTTCAGGGGCGCGTAGAGATGGGGAAACAGCGCCCCGCCGCTTGCGGGTTCGTAACGCAATTTGGGGCCGAGACGCTTGGGATCGAGGCCGACGAGCATCAGGTTGTCCTGGCCGGCGAAATGCCGCGCTGCTGTGCCGCGGACCTGCGCCGAGGTCGAGAGATGAATAAAACCGTCCGCCTCATCGGCAGGCGAGCCGCTGAAAACGCCCTTCAACTCAGCCTGATGCCAAAGCTCCGCCGGTGCAATTTTGTAGATGAGTTCCATCCCGCTAGCGCTCTCCCAAAGCGCAAGGCTTCGCGCGTTCTCTGATCGGACGCAAGAGCCTATCCGCCGCCGTTTTCGAAGGCGAGCAGCGCTTCTTCCGGCATGGCGAACGTGTTGGCTTCGGTCGGAAAGGCATGGTCGCGGACGTCGCGGACATAGGAGGTCATCGCCGTTGCGATCACCGGGCCGAGCTCGGCATAGCGCCGGTTGTGGCGGAAGCTTGCGCCGGTCAATCCGAGCAGATCGGTGATCACAAGAACCTGGCCATCGGTGTAGCGCCCGGCGCCGATGCCGATCGTCGGCGCGCTAATCGCTTGCGTCACACGCGCGGCGACAACTTCGGGGATCAATTCCAGCACCAGCAGGGCGATGCCGGCCTTGTCGAGAGCGATCGCGTCACGCACCAATTGATTTGCCTCGGCCGCCGAACGTCCACGCAATTTCTTGTCGAGATGCGTTTGCGGCTCAAGGCCAAGGTGCCCGCAGACGGGAATACCTGCGTCAATGATGGCGGCGGCGATCTCGGGATGTGCGCCTTCCAATTTCACGATGTCCGCCCCGGCATCGCGCAAAGTGCGAGCGCTGGCAGCCGCCATCTCCGGTGTCTCGTAAGTGCGATAGGGCAGATCGGCGAGAATCGGTGTCGAAGGTGCGCCGCGACGAACCGCCCGGACGTGGTGCGCGATATCGGCCAGTTGCACCTCCTGCTCGCTGGCATAGCCGAGCAAATTGGTGCCGACGCTATCGCCGACGAGGATAAGATCAACGCCAGCTTCAGCCTCGGCCTTGGCTGTTGGGAAGTCATAGCCCGTGAGCACCGCAATCGGCCGGGCCTGCCGCTTCATCTCGAAAAAACGCGCTTTGATGTCCATAAATGCCCAAGCCTCAGCAGCCGCTGTGTATAGCGGGAATAAGTTTGGTCCCCGCCGCGGGCCTTATCTATAGTGCGAAAGGCCAAATCAGAAGGCGCCGATGCGTTTCCCCGCCTCATTCCTTGATGATCTCAAAGCCCGCCTGCCGGTGTCGGAGGTGGTGCGCCGCCGTGTCAAGCTGACGAAGGCGGGGCGCGAATGGCGTGGGCTTTCGCCCTTCAATTCGGAGCGCACGCCATCCTTCTACGTCAACGACCAGAAGATGGCGTGGTTTGATCATTCGGCGAATAAGAACGGCAACATTTTCGATTTCCTGATGGAGACGGAAGGGCTCTCGTTTCCCGAAGCGGTCGAGCGGCTGGCGCAGGACGCCGGGCTGCCCTTGCCGCGCGCGACGCCAGAGGCGGAGGCTCAGGAAAAGCAGCGCGCGAGCCTGCATGATGTTCTGGAAATCGCCACCGCGTTTTTCGTCGCCACGCTGGCCAGTGGGGCCGGCGGCAAGGCGCGTGATTATCTCGCCGGGCGCGGCCTCACACCGGCGTTGCAAAGCGAATTCCGGATTGGCTATGCGCCGCCTGACAAATTTGCCATGCGCGATTATCTCGCCGGTAAGGGCATCCAGGCCGAGGCGATGATCGAGGCTGGGCTCCTTGTCCACGGCGACGAGATCGCCGTGCCTTACGACCGTTTCCGCGATCGCGTGATCTTTCCGATCGCTGACCGCAACGGCCGCGTCATCGCATTTGGCGGCCGGGCGCTGAGCAAGGACGTTCAGGCGAAATATCTCAATTCGCCCGAGACGGTGCTCTTTCACAAAGGTGCGGTGCTCTACAATCATCACCGCGCCCGCAAGGCCGCACACGACAATAATAACGGCTTGGGCAGCGTGATCGCGGTCGAAGGCTATGTCGACGTCATCGCAATGTCGGCGGCAGGCTTTCCGCAATCCGTCGCGGCTTGCGGCACCGCGCTCACCACCGACCAATGCGAATTGCTCTGGAAAATGGCGGAAGAGCCGATCCTCTGCTTCGACGGCGATCGTGCCGGGCGCAAGGCCGCCTTCCGCGCCATCGATCTGGCGCTGCCGCTGATCGGCGTCGGCCGTTCATTGCGCTTTGCGCTGCTGCCAGAAGGCCAGGATCCGGACGATCTGGCACGCAGCGGCGGGTCGGCCGCGATCGGTAGCGTGATCGAAGCGGCGCTGCCGCTCGTCGATCTGATCTGGCAGAGGGAAACGGAAGCCGATGTGCTGGCGACGCCCGAGCGCCGTGCCGCGCTGGAGCATCGCCTGTTGGCGCTGTGCGGCGAAATCCGCGACGAGACATTGCGGCGGCATTATCAGGCCGAATTCCGCGAACGGCTTGGCGGCCTCTTTCAACGCCGTCGTCCCGATAATGCGCCGGGATTTGGAGGCCGCAATCGCCAGCCGCAAACGGAGCGCCGCGAATTTCGCCGCGGCCGGTTCGCGCCGGCTGAACCGCAGGCCTATACCTCGCTACCGCTCTCCGTCGGTGCAGATCTTGCGCGCTCGCCGTTCCTCCGGTCGAGAGCGGCTGATTTATCCGCCCGGGAATCTTTGATTTTTTTGATCCTGCTCAATCATCCGGGGCTTCTCGATCCTTACGGCGACGCTTTCGCTGAGCTTGACCTCGGTGCCAACGAAGCCCTCGCCCTGCGCAATAGGATGCTTGATCTTTGGGCGCATGGGTCGCTGCCCGCGGACGAATTGCGGGCAGGGCTGGCCGCTGCTGGTTTTGACGCCTTTTTGCGCCGTCTCGATGCCAGCGCGCATGCGATTCTCTGGATTGTTTCGCCCCAAGCCGCTGATTCGGACGCAGAAGAGGCTTTGAAACAGGCGTTGGCCTTGCATCATAAGATGCGGGCGCTAAATAGCGAATTGCATTCGGCGCAGATCGCCTTGGCGCAGGACGCCAGCGAGGTGAATTTGGCCCGATTGCTGGATATTCGCGAGCAATTATCGGCCCTTACGGGAACCGAAGCAATGATCGAAGGCTTTGGTGCGGCCTCCGGCCGGCAGAGCGGAATGGCATAATGGATTAAGCGTGAGCGCCTAAGGTCTTCACTTGAAGGGATTTTCGCCTGACGCTACAAGGTCCGGTCCAGTCGTTCGGCATGAAATTCGTAAGCGAATTCGCTTGGCGCGCAACCAGATTTTAAGCCTCTGTCGGCCATCGCAACAATGCGACGGCGACAGAATTGGCGTGATTGGGCTTCGCGTGTTCAGACACGGCCTATCGACGCGAATAGGGAATTGAGTTCGATCGGGAGCGCACTCCCGCAGGAATGAAATGGGCGGGACGCCGCCCGGCGCCAGGGACGTGGCGCATCGGCACGGTAGCTTGGCTACCGCGATCAAAGAGGATTCGATGGCGAAGAAAGACAACGAGAAAACCGAAGCCGAAGGCACTGCCGCCGTCGAGACCTCCGATAGCCCGCTGCTGGATATGTCGGATGCCGCTGTCAAGCGGATGATCAAGCTCGCCAAGAAGCGTGGCTTTGTCACTTATCGCGAATTGAACGCGGTGCTGCCGTCCGAGGAAGTCAATTCCGAACAGATCGAAGACATTCTCGCGATGCTCAATGAAATGGGCATCAATGTCATCGAGGCTGAAGAGGCCGAAGAAGCCGAGGCTGAGGAGGAAGAGGAAGAAGCCGAGGGCGGCGAACTCGTCGAGATGACGCAGTCGAAGGCACTCGCAACCCAAAAATCCGAACCGGCCGATCGCACCGATGATCCGGTCCGCATGTATCTGCGCGAGATGGGCTCGGTCGAGCTGTTGTCGCGCGAGGGCGAAATCGCCATTGCCAAACGTATCGAGGCCGGTCGCGAGGCGATGATCGCGGGCCTCTGCGAAAGCCCGCTGACCTTCCAGGCCATCATCATCTGGCGCGACGAGTTGAACGAGGGCAAGGTTCTCCTGCGCGACATCATCGACCTGGAAGCGACCTATGCGGGGCCGGACGGCAAGAACACGCCGAAGATCGACATGACGGCGCCTGGTGCGCAAGAGGCGCTTGCCGCGCAGCGTGCCCCGGCGACGGCGCCGATCAATCCGCCCGCGGGCCTGCGCCCCGCTGGTGATGGCGACGAGGAAGCCGAGCCGCCGATCTCTGAAAACTTCGACGAAGAGGACGATATGGAAAATTCCGTATCGCTCTCCGCGATGGAATCCGAGTTGAAGCCGAAGGTGCTCGAAACCTTCGACCGCATCGCCGATGCCTACAAGAAGCTCAACAAGCTTCAGGTGCAGAATGTCGAGAGCAAGCTCAAGAACGAGACGCTGACGCCGGCGCAGGAGCGCCGCTATAAGACGCTCAAGAAAGAGATCGTCGTCGACGTCAAATCGCTGTCGCTCAATCAGAACCGCATCGATGCACTGGTCGAGCAGCTTTACGACATCAACCGGAAGCTCATCGGCCTCGAGACGAAGCTGCTGCGTCGGGCGGAAGAATCCGGCGTATCGCGCGAAGACTTTCTCAAGAATTATCATAATTCCGAGCTCGATCCGAAATGGCTGTTGCGGGTCTCGAAGCTCGGCGGTCGCGGCTGGAAGGATTTCACCGCGCGCGGCAAGGATCATATCCGCGAAATTCGCACGGACATCCACGATCTCTCCAAGGAAACCGGTGTCGAGACGCAGGAATTCCGCAAGATCGTTCAGGTCGTGCAGAAGGGTGAGCGCGAGGCGCGTCAGGCCAAGAAGGAAATGGTCGAGGCGAATCTGCGGCTCGTCATCTCCATCGCCAAGAAATACACCAATCGCGGCCTGCAATTCCTCGATCTGATCCAGGAAGGCAATATCGGCCTGATGAAAGCGGTCGATAAGTTCGAATATCGGCGCGGCTACAAGTTCTCGACCTATGCAACGTGGTGGATTCGTCAGGCGATCACACGCT